>CAYYHT010001082.1:0-1982 GCA_964471355.1 uncultured Enterobacteriaceae bacterium | reverse complement strand
GACCTCGCCGGCCCCATGATGGCGGCTACACACGAGGAATGGAGAAAGGCAGTCCGCTCCAGGAGCAACCCGAGGAACGAGAGCGCGCGCTCGATGGGGCTCAAGCAAGAGCACTGGCGCGAGCTGTTCTATGTGACCCGCAATCACCACCACACCATGCGCTACACCCATGGCATGTGGGAGGACATCGAAGACGAGAAGGTCGCTCGCCAGGCCCATCGCCTCGGCTTCCCGCTGGCCCACGACCGAACGGTCTGGACCCACGCACGCGAGGCTGGCATCGACCCCTTCTTGGTGCTTGGTCTGATGCGACAAGAGAGCCAGTACAGCCCCATCGCGACGTCCCGGGTCGGAGCGAAAGGCGCCATGCAGATCATGCCGCGGACCGGCCACCTGCTGGCCGACCTCGTTCACGACACGCACTTCACCGCAGGCGACCTCGAGGACCCCATCCTGAGCGTCGGCTATGGCATCCACTATCTAGGCCTGCTCACAGAGCGTTTCGACGGCGTCTACCCCCTGGCGATCGCCAGCTACAACGCCGGTCCACACAGCGTGTCGTCTTGGCTGCAGGGCACCGGCACTGACATGCCAGTGGACGCATTTGTGGAGCACATCCCATTCCACGAGACCCGCAGCTACGTCAAGAAGGTCACCATCGGCTACGGGACCTATGTCGCCCTGTACGCGCCAGACGGAACCCAGATCGACATGCCTGCACACCCACTTGGGGACAACGCCGCCATTGTGGACTTCTAAGCACGCCATCGGTTTGGCAGTGGTGGCGCTCGCGCTGACGGCAGCCAAACCTCGAAAGGGCAAGAAGAACGCGCCGGAGCCCGTAGTGGTGCCCGTTGTCGAAGTCGTGCCCGAACCCGAGCCCGAACCGCCGCCGACCTATGCCGGAGAGCTCTGGACCGGGGAGCTGCCACTGGATCTCGGCGAGTTGCCGGCAGGCCTGCCAAGCGCGTCCGCACAAGGCTGCGCAGGCTGCCACTACGGTACGCACGCGGACTGGGCGACCAGCAGTCACGCCACTGCGTGGGCGTCCGGTGACCTGCACTCGGCCTTTGAAGAGGCTGGCACGCCCGCTTGCGGGAGCTGTCACCAACCTCTGCGAGTGCAGCACGCAGAGATCGTCACCTACGACCAAGGCGACATCAACACCCCCATCCTGGCCCCGAATGAGCACTGGGACCCGACGCTGGGCACCGAAGGAGTGACCTGCGTCGCCTGCCATGTGCGTGACGGTGCGGTGTTGACCGCACGGCCTATCGAAAACGCGCCACATCCTACGTTGTACGCACCCGCACTCAGCACATCCGAGGCTTGCGCCTCGTGCCACCAGCTGTCCTGGCCGGGCGCAGACAAGCCCTTCTACGACACCTTTGGAGAGTGGAAGGGAAGCGCGCATGCCGATGCGGGACTGCAATGTCAGGACTGCCATATGCGCCCGGGGGCATCGGAAGCCTCGCTTGGCTCAAACCACGCCTTTGCGGCGGCTCCGCAGCGCGCTGTAAGTGTGCTCGTTGGCATCGATCGCGCGACCGCAGCCCGCGGAGGCGACCCGCTCGGCGTGACCATTACTCTGCAAAACACCGGCGCGGGCCACTCGTTCCCCACCGGCTCGCCCTACGTGGGCGTTCGCGTCGAAGCAGTACTCGAAGTCACCACTGCCAAAGGCACCAAACAACAGGGTGATGTCTTCGTCTATGACCTTGTGCGCACCTTGGAATCAGAGCCTCCGTGGAACACCAGTTCCGACACTCGACTCGCTGCGGGGGGCACTCAAATCCTGGACTGGCAAGCCGCCGTGCCCCAGAAGGCACCGACCGGTGACTGGAGTCTCGTGGTTCGACTCACTCGAACAGTCGTCGGGGATGCGCGGGGAGAGCCCTTTGTCGAGCAACGCATCCCATTGCATGTGGACTGAACCAGCCCATCGTTGTTCTGTCGAGTGACGGTTGGTATTGTCGCAGCCG
>CAYYHT010001081.1:0-1987 GCA_964471355.1 uncultured Enterobacteriaceae bacterium | reverse complement strand
GGACGGCCTGCCCCGACCCGCCATCGACCGCACCCAAGACATGGCCGTGGCGATGTACGACGACCTGCTCAACCGGGTCATGTTCGAGGCCTGGAAGTCCGGCATGCTCGAGCAGACCCTCAAGACCGAGGATGGCTCGCTCACCCCCGAGACCATCGCCCTGCTGGGCGGACGCGATGAAGGCACCATCAACATCCGTGCCGACCTCCCCCCCGTCGTCATCGACGAGGGCGGCAACCTGGAGATCCAAGTCGCCGAGCTGATTGTCGAGGTGCTGACCCCCGGCGGCGCCCTGGGCGAACGCATGGAGATGGCGGTCTCGGCCGAGATCCCCATCACACCGAACGTCAACAACGGCGTGTTCACCCTGGCCGTCGGCTTCCCCGTCGTCGACCTGGTCGTGCGCGATGCCGAATCGACTGCCAGCACCGAAGCGCTGACGCAGTTGCTCGAAGCGAACCTGCCCATTGCCACGCTTCTGGCGTTGCTCGAAGACATCGAGTTCCCCATTCCCGACCTGGGCGGCGTGGCCATCAGCAGTGCCGTCGTACAGCGAGACGCTGGCGGCGCCTACACCAACATCACCATCGATCTTCAGTCCGCAAGGTAGGGCCGCAGACCGGTCGTTGCTGGACGACCGTCAGGGCCTCGCGCCCGCTGCAGACCTGTACCTGAGGTAAAAGGACGACATGCCCATGCTCTCGCTCTTGATTGGTGCGCTGGCCTCCGCTGGTGCCCTCGACAACATCGAAGTCGGAGGAGTGTGGGGAACCCCCGCAACCACTGACGCCCCCGCCGTCTGGTGGAACCCCGCGGGCCTTGCCCACGACACGGGCACCCGCTTTCAGATTCAGGTCGCTCCGACCATCGCAGGAGTCACCTTCGAACGGAACGACCCGACCTTTGGCCGAGAAGGCAGCGTTGCCTTCCGTCGATTTGGACCGCTGCCGCACGCCTTCTTTGCGAGCGACCTCGGCTTCAAGGGCCTGGGCATCGGCGGCGGCATGGCCCTGCCCTTTGTGCGCGGTGGCACCGAAGACGCCGACACCATCGGCCAGTCTGTGGTGCGCTACAGCCTGCAGGACGCCAATGTGCAGTCCATCCACCTCATGGGCAGCATGGCCTATGCACCATCCGACATCGTCAGCTTCGGCGGCACCTTCCACTACGTGCTCTCCGAGTGGGCGGCCCAGACCGATTCCGAGACGCTGTCCGGCCTAAAAGGGCGCCTCGACGCCGCCGGCCAGGACACCAGCTACTACGAGAACGACAACTTCTACCAGCCCGACTACAGCACCCGGGTGTACTTCGGCGGCACCGACCTCGAGGGCGCAGACTGCGGCTACGGAAGCCAGTGTGGCCTCGGCGGCGCGCTGTCCGACACGGCCGTCACCTTCTCGGGTGGCGTGCGCCTGCAGCCCAGCGACGAACTGGCCATCTCGGTGAACTACACCCACGGCTACCGCCTCGAGAACAAGGGCAGCGCCCACCTGTCGTTCCGATGCCCGCCACAGAGCGACACCGGCGGCCGCCTTGGCGCCGAGCTTGCCGAGCTCTGCTACGCCCAGCTCGACGCAGATGCCACCGTGGCCTTCGACCTGCCAGCACGGGTCAACTGGGGCATTCAATACGAGCCCAAAGAAGACCTCAAGGTCGAGCTGATGGGCGCCTACGTCGGCTGGGCTTCGTTCAGCGACTACGAGATCACCATTGCCGGCGTCGAAGCGAACAACCCGCAGCTGAACGACGCTTCGGCGGCCGCAGCGGCACTCGAACGCACCCGCAGGCAAGCACGCGACGCCCAGAACACCTACTGGGCGGGCGTCGACTACAAGCAAGAGTTCAACAAGAAGGTCCTCGTCGGCGGACGCGTGATGTACGACCCGGGGGCCCTGCCCGAGGCATCGCTGCTGCCCAGCAACTTTGACGCCCCCACGGTCATTCTCTCTGGCGTGCTGGCCTATCGAGCGGGCCCCATGCAGGTCGG
>CAYYHT010001080.1:0-1994 GCA_964471355.1 uncultured Enterobacteriaceae bacterium | reverse complement strand
TCATCGAGCATGAGCCAGAACCGGCTGCATGCGCAATCCTTGGGCACTGGCTCTTGGGATATGTGCATCCGTTTCCCGACGGCAACGGTCGGATCGCCCGATTCGTGATGAACGCTCTGTTGGCGAACGCCGGCTATCCATGGACCGTCATCCGCGTCGACGACCGCAACAGCTACCTCGCAGCGCTGGAACAGGCGAGTGTCGACACAGATCTCCATCCATTCGCCGCTTTCGTGGAAAGCCAGATGCGGTGGTCGAAAACCGCAGTCGCACGCCGGTGAGCCGCCGCCTGCTCCGCCCCAGCTCCGCAATCACCGTCCGCTACCCGCCGCCATCCGCCCACACCAACCGGCACCCCACTCCCCGATTCCGAGCCTGCCACCGACACTTCCGCCGCCCAGGCCAACTCGCTCGCCCCCGGGCATCCCCTCCCATGGCCCGCCGCCATTTCCTTAAGCCCCAAACATTCAGTATCACTCGGGGTTCTGGGCGTTTCAGAGCGCCGTCAGATGCCTGTGCGTCGTCTGCCAACCAGATGGTCGCTCGTCAGCGTGCCGGAACGTAGCACTGCTGGCGAAGCTTCGAGATGGCTCCTTTGCTAAATGCAGTATCGGCCAGATCCCCCAACCGGAGTGTCCTCAGCGCACCGATCTTCATCAGGTGCGCCAGACCCGCGTCCGTCAGGTCGGTGTCGCCCAGATCGATGGTTTGTAGGTGCTTCATGGTCGCCAAGTGCGCGAGCCCAGAGTCAGTCACATTGGTGTGGGACAGCTTGAGATCCTCAAGCCCAATGAGCTTCGAGAGGTGTGCCAGCCCGTCATCAGTGAACGCTCGGTTGCTGTTCAGCGTGAGCCTGCGCAAAGAACCAAGCTGGCCGACATTCACCAGGCCGGCATCCGTAATGGCGGTGAAGCCCAGGTAGAGAGTGTGGAGGGACGAGTCGATCAGCTTGCCCAAACCACGGTCAGTCGTCTCCGTTCCGACGAGGTTGAGGACTCGAAGGGCGCCGAGCCCACCCACGTGGGCCAGTCCCGCTTCAGTGACCTCACTGTTGTAGCGAAGGTCGAGGGTGTGGAGCAGTGGATATTCGTGCAAGCAGGCCAGTTCCCCATCGGTGACTGACCTGGACTGGATCGTATGGGAGAAGCCACGTTCAAAGGTGTGTTTTTCGACGTTGGTGGTTTCACCAAGCAAGCTCGCCAGAGGACCCAACCACTCGATCCGGTGTTTCTTAAGCAATGCATTCTGTCGTCTGCGCAATTTTGCCCGAACGTTCTTCGGCACTCCCTTTTCTTCGAGCTTTAGCTGAACTCGAACGAACTCCCCCCGTGGGTCACCCTGCTCCGAGAGCCAGTCCGCATATGCCTGGTAGCTGGAGATGATTCCGCCACTGCTGATGATGTCCTGCTCCAGTTGTTCATTGCGCATGTTGGCCCCTCACTGATGGGTACATATGCCACCGTCCGGTGTGGGTGTCGCATGATCGCTCATGGCCCGCCGCCACATGCCGTCCCTGGTCTGGAATATCTCACGACCCAGGAAGCCCGGCTGCATTCGGAGAAACGACCGACCCGCTTTAGTGGACGGCGACGCTCGAGGGCTCCGGGCTCATCGAGGAGGATTGGTACCGCGAGACCTACCTCAAAGACCAGGCCGAGCCGATGCCCCCGGCTCAACACTTCGTCCGCAAGGGCGTGTACGCCGGTGCTTGGCCGAATCCGAGCTTCGATCCTGCGGCCTACCTCATCGCGAACCCGGACGTTGCGGTCTCGGGCATGAACCCATTGGTGCACCACCACCTGCACGGCCGCAAGGAAGGGCGTCGCGTCCGGTGACCCGTGACGCGTCGTGGTCCGTCACGTCGGCGCCGCGGTCGCAAATCCTTGGGGTGGCCACTCTCGCGATGCCACATAGCCTTCGAGTGCCTCGCTGATCAGGTCGACCACCGCCACCACGCGGGGCACGCGCCGAAGCGCGCCGTGGACGATGAGATA
>CAYYHT010001079.1:0-1997 GCA_964471355.1 uncultured Enterobacteriaceae bacterium | reverse complement strand
CAGAACTCTGTCTTGAAGTTGCCTGCCACACCATCGCGCGCGAAGCTCACCGAGACCCCCGCGTCGAGCGTGCCGTCACCGACACCATCGACAAACACGGTGCCCTCGCGGCCGTGGTGGGCCTGAAAGTCTCCGTTGTCGTTGATGAGGCCCCAGGCGCTGACTGCGTTGAAGCCGATCGACTCCATCGGCACCTGCTCGTCCCAGCCGCCGTCGTTCACCAATACCAGGGCGACGAAATCCAGGTTTTCGCGTGGGCTGACGCCGTCAGCGAATCTGTCTGATACCCAACCGACGTTCTGGCAGCCCAACTTGCTGTCGACCAGCAGAACGAAGGGGCCGCCGCTGTAGGCAGCCTTGGGCTCGAAGTCCACACCAGCAATGGTGCCGCCGATACCGCCGCCGCCGCAGGCTGACAGCAGCATGAGGATGAGGGGAGCCAAGCGCATCGGGGACCTCCAAGACCGGTCTTGTAGCCCGCTGCGCGGTGTTAGGCTCACCAGCATGAGTCCGAGCGACATCGTCGAGCTTGCACTTGGTGGCGAGCGCCGCTGGCTGGCCCGCGCCATCACACTCATTGAGTACCGGGTGCCGGGAATCGGTGAGGCCATCGCGGCCGCACCCGTTCGCAGGCGCACAGGCCCCGGTGCGCCCCATGTGGTTGGCCTGACCGGTCCTCCGGGATCGGGAAAGAGCACATTGGTGGACCGTTTGATTGGCCATGCAAGGGAGCAGGGAAAGCGCGTCGCGGTGGTGGCCGTCGATCCGAGCTCCCCATTTAGCGGCGGGGCGATCCTGGGTGATCGGGTGCGAATGGAGCGCCACAGCGGAGACGACGACGTGTTCATCCGGTCTTTGTCGAGTCGAGGTCATCTGGGCGGTCTGTCTGGCGCCACAGCCGAGGTGGTGGACCTGATGGATGCCTGGGGGGCCGATCTTGTGCTGGTTGAGACCGTGGGCGTGGGGCAGTCCGAGCTGGGCATCATGGAGGTCGCGGACACGACGATTGTCGTGTTGACGCCCGAATCGGGAGACACCGTCCAGACCATGAAGGCCGGCCTGCTTGAGATTGCGAGCGTGTTTGTGATCAACAAGTCAGATCGACCTGGTTCGGCCCGTCTTGCGCGGGATCTGGCTCGAAGCATCGAGCTCGATGCAGATGCCAGCTGGGTCGTGCCCGTCCACGAGACCAGCGCGCTTGAGAACACCGGCATGGATGCGGTGGTGGCGTCCACGATCGAGCACCTAGGGTGGTGCCGGGCCAATGGGTTGCCAACGTGGACCCGCCGGCGCGGCGATGCGGCGGTGCGACTGTATCTGGACCTATTCGCTGATCGAGCCCGTGTGGCTGCGCAAGAGGCCATGAGCGATTCGGTGGAACAGCAGCTGCGAGACGGCACTCTGTCACCTCATGCCGCCGCAAAGGACCGATCGTGAGCACAGACCAATCGCTTGAGTTGCTCAGAACGGCGGCCAATGACTTCCCGCAGCGCGACGGGCGCGTGACCCTGGACCTCGGTGGCCCCTTTGCGGTGTTGACCATCGACAACCCCACGGCCAAGAACGCCATCACAGGCGCCATGATGCTTCAGCTGCACGATGTGGTCGAAGAGCTTGTAGGGTGGGCCGGCACTGCTGTGGTGGTGGTCGGCGCCCCGTGTCGGGCGTTTTGCTCAGGTGGACATCTGGGCGATGTACGTGCTGGCCTGACGCGTCCCGAGCTCGGGCGGGCGATGACGGTGGTGATGGGGCAAACCCTGGACCGTCTGCTGAACGCGCCGCTCATCAGCGTCTCAGCAATTGACGGTGTGGCCATGGGCGGCGGCGCCGAGCTCTGCACGGCCACTGACTTTCGTGTTGCCACATCGGGTAGCACCATTCACTTCGTGCACGCGAAGCTCGGAGTCGCTCCTGGCTGGGGTGGAGCGGGCCGCTTGGTGCAGCACATCGGACGACGGCATGCGCTGCGAATGTTGTCGACGGCTGTTCCGGTGTCA
>CAYYHT010001078.1:0-2002 GCA_964471355.1 uncultured Enterobacteriaceae bacterium | reverse complement strand
CTGCACCCGAGTGCTGAATGGATCGAGGACGCCATGCGCGCCGCCGAACAGGACACCGATGTCGAGGTGCGCACCCTGGCGACTGTGGCTCTGATGGCAGCGCGCCCAGACAGCGATTCGACCACGCAGCTGCTCGCCATGCTGGCCGATTCCGATGCCCTGGTCCGGGACACCGTGGCGTCGGCGTTGACTCCGCAGCTGATGATGGCTCCCGAGGTGCGTCGGGCCGTGATCTCGCTCTTCGATGACCCCCTGACCGTCGCGTCGGCCGCCGGACGTCTCGAGACGTGGCCCGAGCAAGCCCTGACGGATCACAGCTCGGATCTGGTCGAGGCCCCAGTTCACGCCATCCGCGCCATCACCCGCACCCTGTGCCGCGTCCCGAGCGGCGACGAAATCGTGCTGCAGCTAGTGGGTCACCGCGACGCCAGCATTCGCCAGCGGGCGCTGAGTGCTGTCGTGGCGTCAGTCGCCACCGCTGAGCGCACTCCCCTCGCCGCCGCCACGACCGGCCCCGCCCTGCACCGCGAGGTATCCGCGGCTTGGCGCACGGCCGCCATTCGCAGCGCCGTGTCTGCCACAGAACAGGCCGAGTTCCTGTGTGGAGAGCTCGAGCGCCGCCTGGTGCTGACCCACCGGCGCGTTCTCGCAACCCTGGTCGCAGGTGGCCACGCCGACGTTGCTCCGGCACTCGAGATGTGCGAACGCGGCGCTGTCGACACCACCGATGCCCGCGTCTCAGAACTGCTGGAGGTGAGCCTGCCGCGAAGCATCGCCGCACCGCTCATCGCACTCTTCGATCCGCACGTGGAGGTCATGGAGGCGGCCGCCCGCGCCGGACACCCGTGCGAAGACATCGTCGCCGACCCGCTTGGGGCGCTCATTGACGACCCCTACCTCAGACGATGCGCCATGCTCGACTGCCCCGAGGCCATGGCAGACCGCTTCGGAGCGCCTAGCGCGGAGGACACCGCCATGATGCCGCTGTTTGAACGCATGCGATTCCTGCGCAGCGTGCCCCTGTTTGAGCAGCTCAGCAGCGCCGACCTGCGCAGCGTCGCGAGCATCGTCGAGCAAGTCGACTGCCAAGACCGCCACTGCGTCATTCGCCAAGGAGACGCCGGAGACGAGATGTACGTCGTCGTGAAGGGCGAGGTCTCGATCCGCACCGGCGAACGTGTGCTGGCCACACGCACCGCACGGCAGTTCTTTGGCGAGCTCTCGGTCCTCGACAGCGCACCTCGAAGCGCCGACGCATTCTGCATCGGAGACGTCCGGCTGCTGCGCCTGCGCGGAGCCGACCTCGAAGAGCTCATGGCCAGCCGACCCGCCATCGCCCGCGAGGTCATGCTGGTGGTCGTTCGCCGCTTGAGAGAGGCGTCGGCACAGCTTGGGGCCTAGCGTGCGTGGGCCGGCAGAACAGGCCGGCCGATGGGGGTGTCTGTGCGCTACGATGGGCCCGGGAGGGCGCGATGAGGGCTAGCTTTGCGTGGTTGTTGGGGTGGGGAGCACTCTTCGGTTTGGCTGGATGCACCGCCGCAGATTCCGACACCGAGGACGTCGGCGAGACGGACGACACACAGGTGGAGGAGGATCCCTACTGCGATCTCGAGCCTTGTTTTGTCGCGATGACCGTGGACGCCCGAGTCGGGTGGGACGCCGCAGCCGGCACCTTTGTCGACTGGTCCTATGACGACGGCACCGGTCCTGTGAACGAGCACTCCCGGCTGATTGTGCGCTTTGTCACTGACGAGTACTACGGTGACGACGGTCTGACCGAGGACACCTGCACCATGGAGCTCGAGGCGACCGATCCGATTGGGGTGGGCACCTGGGACGCCGGCACCGATGCCTTTCACCGCTTCGAGTCGCCCGCTGGCGTGCTCAACAACATCGACTGCGACAACGCGATGATGTTCGAGGCGTCTCGATGGGGCGATGACGTGCTCGCCATGGTCCGTGACACCACATGGGGAGCCGCGTTCACACCGATTTCGCAGCC
>CAYYHT010001077.1:0-2019 GCA_964471355.1 uncultured Enterobacteriaceae bacterium | reverse complement strand
ACCGCGACGCCGTCTGGTGTGGCTTGCAGTGGGGCAACACTCACCCCAGAGCGCACCAGCTCGTCGTCCCAGGCGCCGGCGAAGGTGTGGCGACGACCACTGCGGACTGGGCTTCCGGGCATGAGTGGGCGCTCTACCTCAGGCATGTGGCAGTCGACGCACTGGCTGTCCGGCTGTCCGGTGGTGGTCTTGTATTCCTCCCACTCCGCGTGGGTGTCGGTCAGCGGCCGATCGAGCCGAGAAAGCGGCAGGATTGGCATCTGGTGGCAGGTCTCGCAGGTCTTGGCGGTCGCGAACTGGGGATCGTGGCGAACTGGGTGCGGAGCGGCTTCGATGGCGTGGGGGCCGACGATGGCGCCGTCGACGAGGTGGCAGACCACACACGTGATGCCCTCGGCCTGAAGAGAACGGTCGAAGTCGGGATTCGGCGTGGCGATGGGTTCGATGGTGGGGCGCAGCTTGCGGATGCCGGTGACGATGTCAGGCTGCTGGTTCTGCAAGGGCGTGTGGCAGTTTCGGCAGTAGTAGTTGCGCGCTTCGTGCTCGAAGTCGGCCTGGAACACCGGATCGGTCCAGGCCTGCGCCATCATGGAGCTGGACCATTCGTCAAAGATGGCGATGTGGCAGCTGCCGCACTGTCGGGCCGACAGCGAGGTGGTTCCGGCGACCGGCTGTACGGCCGGGATCGGGCCGGGGGTGAGCCGGTCGAAGACATACTGTCCGAGGCATCCGGTGGCCATCAGCGAGACGCCGGCGATGGCGGCGATCCGGTGCTTCATGCGGCTCGGCTCTGCAGGTCGCGGATCAGATCGTCGAAGTTGGCGCAGAAGAGAAGCCGCGGCTGGGAGTGCTCGATCAGCTGGGCGACGCCGGGTCCCCCCAGGGCCAGGCGGGCGCTCGGGGGCATGTGATCGACGACGTGCTGGGCGTGCGCGAGCAGCTCCTCGGCGGGGCGGCTGGCGATCACGGACTGGCAGATCAGGGCAGGTTGGAACTTGTCCATAGTTTGCATGAGGTCGTCGATGGGGAGATCCGCGCCCATGTAAGTGACCCGCCACCCGCGCAGTGCCAGGCGAATCGCCACGGCGATCAGGCCGATTTCATGGTGCTCGCCGGGGTAGCCGGCCACGAGTGCTGGCTGCCCACCCTGCGGCCCGCCGCCGAGGCGATTCAACATGGCGATCAGCTGGGAGCGCAGGAAGGTGCTCGCGAAGTGTTCTTGGGCCACCGTCGCGGTTCCGGCGTGCCAGCGGTCTCCGATGTCGACGAGAATCGGCAGGTAGAGGTCGTTGAGCAGTGAGTCGTAGCTGTGGGCGGCGAGTTGACGGACCTCTGCATCGGCAGCCGCCTGGTCCATGCGCAGCAACGCGGCAGTCAACGCGAGGCGTCGTGGGGACTGCGCATCGGGTGAAACCGCTACCTCCGCATCACGAGAGGCCGCAACCGCCTCCCGCAGCGGCCGTCCTTCGTCCACCAGACGCTTGACCACCTGCAGCGTGGCGAGATCCGACTCGGTGTAGGCGCGGTAGCCATTCGGTGCACGCGCCGGCGTCACCACCTGATGCCGGCGCTCCCAGGCGAGCAGCGTGGCTCGCGGAATGCCCGTCAGCTGGCAGATCGTCTTCACGCTGTAGCTCACGACACCCTCCACTCTGTACAAACTAACGCAAAAACGCGGTGCAAACCATATACAAACTAGATACGCGGAGTTCTCTGTGGCTCGGCCGCGGTCCTCAGTGCCGGGGTGGGCGGGCTCGAGCTCGCGCGGGTCCACCACAGGGCGGCGACTAGACAGATTGAGGACCATGCGCTGAGGACGAGCAGGAGCAGCACAAAATGGCTCGGGAGCTGTTCGGCTCGGCCGGCAGCGACCGCTTCGAACCCGCCCCAGGAGAGCATTCGACCGGTGCTCCACCACATCCATGCCGAGACGCTGAGGGCGGCCAGAGCCTTGGCGCGGGGGGCGACTCGTCCCAGAGCGTGGCCCAGCACCGCACACAGCAGGATTCCAGCACCCGC
>CAYYHT010001076.1:0-2031 GCA_964471355.1 uncultured Enterobacteriaceae bacterium | reverse complement strand
GTCGTTGGCGTAGGCATCGGTGTCTAGCGGTCCGAATGCTGGGGGACCCGAGAAGAAGGCAAACGCATCCTCGCGCCCGACAACCAGCTCGTGCAGGCTGTTGTGGAAGCCGGTGAGTTCGACGGACAAGCCGGGCGCCAGCTCCTGTTCGACGCCAGCGCTGGTCTGCAGCGACCAGGCCGGGTCGAGCTGATCGTTGCCCTGCTGCTCGGCGATGACCTGGCGCTCCAGCGGGAACTGGCTGTAGCGGCCGATGCTGGCCTTCAGCGTCGTTGCGGACAGCTCGCCCCATGTTGTCTGCAGCCGCGGGTCGATCGGCGTGCGCGTATATCCGGAGCTCTGCCAGTAGGTGTCGAGGCGCAGTCCGGGAGTCACTGCCAGCTCGCCGACCTCGATGCGTGGCTCGACGAACACTGCTGGAGCCACCGTCCACACCGAGGCTTCCTCACGCTCCTGGAACGCAGGCACGTCGTACAGAAAGTCGAAGGACGTGGCCTGTACATCGGCTCCGAAGCGCACGGACAGGGGGCGCGAGTCGTCGCTGCTCCACTCGTGTCGCAGGCCGAGCTGAGTGCGCTTTTCGTAGGCACCTCCGTCCGGTGCGATGGCGAAGTCTTGGATCTCCGGACCACCGAAGAGCGAGGTCTCGACTCGCCAGGCCCCGAGACCCACTCCATGACCCAGACGCAGCTTCGAGAACCGAGTCGAGAGCCCGAGCTGTACGGTCTCCTCCTCTCCGTCTTCCTGCGCGCCACCGACGAAGCGGAAGGCGTCGTCCGATGCCATGACCAGCGCGTCGAAGCGACCGAGGGTCGGGTGTCGGTGAAGCACGCGGGCCTGAAGGTCGTAGTAGCGGGGGGCCTGCACGCCGGCCGACCCGGACTTTCGAAGGACCGGGTTGAGCACCGCATCGACCCAGGATCGGCGTCCGGAGAGGGTGATCGCCGTGCGGTCCGAGATGCGCTGCTCGACGAAGGCGGTGGCCTGGAACAGGTCGAAGGAGGCGTAGCCGCGGGACCGTTCGGGCAGCTGTCGGTTGGTGCGAAGGTCCACCACGCCGCCCATGGTGCGCCCGTAGCGCACACCGTAGTTGCCCGGCATGAACGCGACCTCGACGAGAGAGTCGCTGTTGATCACGGTGCTGAGCCCCGAGAAGTGAAAGACCAGCGGTACCTTGGCCCCGTCGATGTAGTAGGCCGAGTCCTCGGGGGCGGTGCCGCGGATCAGTAGCTGTCCAATGTTCAGAGGCGGTCGCGCGATGCCCGGTAGGTTCTGGACCGCGCGGACCGCATCGCCGCCGGTGCCCGGCAGGATGGCAATGTCCTCGACGTCGAGTACGCGCTCGGTGACCTCGACCGGGCCCCGCGTTCCCTGCACGATGATCTCGTCTGAGATGTCGTCGAACAGGGCGACGTCGATGGACAGCGACTCCATGCCCTCGGTGACCTGCACCTGCCCCGTGTAGGTGTAGATGCTGTCGCCGGTGACGTAGAGCGTGTACGAGCCGGCCTCGACCTCGTCGATGGCGAACTGTCCCGACTCGTCGACCACCGCGGCGCGCACCCAGTCCCCACTCACCAGCCGCACGCCCATCGAATCGACCGGCAGCTCACCGTCCACAGTGACCACGCCCGAGATGGTCTCGGCTGCGGCTGCGAGGGAGCACCAGAGAAGAGTGAAGGTGAGCATGCTGAAAGCGTATATGGTTCGTACAGGGTTTGCACATTCTTTTTGGAAGGTTTGGACCAACCGGGTCTTCTCGGGCGTCCAAGTTCGAGCTGGGCTGTCGGCTGGGGGAAGCCGAAGAGGCCCTGGACGACTGGTGATTCGGCCCCGCAGGGCCCTGACTGCCTGCGCGTGGTGCGTGTCTACGGGAGGGTGGAGCGACTGCCGGGCGTCGGAGGAATTCCCGTACCCCCGCCGTCCTGTCGGGACAGCACATCGCGACAAAAGCGCCGCGCCCATCGCGAACCTCTGCGCGGAACATGTGCGGGCCTTCCTCCTGAACCTGCATCAACACGGGCGAAAGCC
>CAYYHT010001075.1:0-2038 GCA_964471355.1 uncultured Enterobacteriaceae bacterium | reverse complement strand
GCCCCAGCACAGCCGGCGATCTCTTCATCGCAGGGCACGCCAATCAGCATGTCCTGGGCGCTGTCACCGTTGACGTCGCCCACTGCTGCCACGGACAAGCCTGCGGTTCCTCCAACCCACTCCCCGGTGATCTTGGCATCGGCATCCGCCAACGAGACTGTGCCCGTCGGGGCCAGCACCACATAGGCGGCTCCGGACCACGTACCGCCAGTGGGTTCGGCGCCCGCACCGATGATGAGGTCAGACTGTCCATCCCCGTCGAAGTCGGCTCCATCGACCGCCTCGCCCGAGATGTCCCCGGCTGCCTCACCGTCGATGAGGATGTCCGCATCGGCCGCGGATACGGCTCCGCTCACCGGTCCGTGGAACACATAGGTCCGGCCGGCGCGGCTGTTGAACTCGAGCGCCCCGACTGCCACATCATCGATGCCATCGCCATTGACGTCTCCGGGACTGGCCACGCCATCGGGGGTCAGGTTGACCTCGCCACCAAAGCGGTCCCCGGTGTTCTCGCCTGTGATGATGGCCTGGCTGGCGATGAGAACCGACGTGGTGATCGGACCCTGGGCGATGTAGACACGTCCCTGGTCGGACACCGCACCGCCTGAACCCACAATCAGGTCTTGGGTCCCGTCGTCGTTGAAGTCGCCCGTCGCCAGTGCACTGCCCGCGGGATCGCCGAAGTCGCCCACCAAGCGAACCGGGGACAGGCCAAGGCTCCTGGTGCCCGCAGTCACGCCGGTCATGATCCAGATCATGCCGCGGCCCGATGCACGGGTCGGCGCCGCCACGACGGCCTCGGGGAAGCCGTCGGCGTCTTGGTCGCCCAGCCAGGTCACAGCCGCTCCGGCGGACTCGACTGTCGGTCCAAACAGGGTCGCGTAGGCATCGGAGCCCGTCACGGTGCCCGACGGACTGCCCACGTACACATAGGCGGCCCCCTGGCCGGTGAACGCGCCACTCGCCCCGATCAGCACATCATCAAAGCCGTCTCCATCGACATCTGCGCCACCCGACAGCGACACGCCAAACCAGTTCTCGGCTTGGCCGCTGGTGAACAAGGCCTCGCCGGCCCCCACATCGACCACCGGGTCAAGCTGGCAGCTGGCGAGAGGGATGCCGTCGCAGTCGTTGTCGATGCCGTCATCGCAGATGTCGGTGGCGTCGGGGTGGATCTGATCGTTCCCGTCGTTGCAGTCGTCCGAGGTGGCGGCGAAATCAGCGGGCTCGTTGCAGGCAATCGCCGTCGGCGCAAGGTCGCCAAAGCCGTCACCATCCACATCCGCGTACCAGGTCGTGCCGTCCGCGGTCTCGCCCTCGTCGATCTCGGTGTCGCAGTCCTCGTCGGTGCCGTCGCAGGTCTCGTCTGCGCCCGGAAACACCAGGATCTTGCCGTCGTCGCAGTCGGTCATGTCGGCCACGAAACCAGCCGGCGCCTCACAGTCCACACTCGACGAAGCGGGGTCGCCAAAGCCATCGGTGTCGGTGTCGGCATACCAAGTGCCCGCGTTGACCGACCCCGGCCCGTCCACCGAGCCGTCACAGTCATCGTCGACGTCGTTGCAGGTCTCGTCCGCATCGGGGGAGATGTCCGCGTCGCCATCATCGCAATCGGTGGAGTTGGCAACCGTGCCTGCCGGGGCCTCGCAGCCCTCTTCAGCGGTGCCCACATCGCCGAAGCCATCGTTGTCGACGTCGGCGTAGAAGGTCAGCAGACCGGTCGCATCTTTGCCGTCGATCTCGCCGTCACAGTCGTTGTCTGCACCGTCACAGACCTCGGCCGCGCCGGGCAGAATCGAGCTGTCGCTGTCATCGCAGTCCTCGTCGTCGGCGACATAGCCACTGGGCGGCGTGCATCCGGTCCAACTGTTGGCGGCGTCTCCGTAGCCATCGTTGTCGCTGTCCGCGTACCAAGTCGGTTGGTTGACCGCGTCCTCGTCGACCGCGCCATCGCAGTCTTGGTCCCGCTCATCGCAGGTCTCTTCACCGCCTGGGAAGATGTCCGGCATCGAGTCGTTGCAGTCGCCCGTCTGGTCCG
>CAYYHT010001074.1:0-2045 GCA_964471355.1 uncultured Enterobacteriaceae bacterium | reverse complement strand
CGATCCGGCGGTCTTCGCCATCAAACAGACGCTGTACCGCACCAGCGGCGACTCCCCGATCATCGCCGCCCTCGAGCGCGCGGCCGAAAACGGCAAACAGGTCGCGGCCATTGTCGAGCTCAAGGCCCGGTTCGATGAAGAGAACAACATCTCTTGGGCCCAGAGGCTCGAGGCAGCTGGCGTGCACGTCATCTACGGCGTGCCGGGGCTGAAGACGCACGCCAAGATGGCGCTGGTCATTCGCCATGAAGGGGGCCTGCTGCGCCGGTATGTCCACGTCGGAACGGGCAACTACAACCCCAATACGGCGCGCATCTACACCGATTTGGGGCTCATGACAACCGAGTCACAGATCACCGCCGATGTGGCCGATTTGTTCAATCGTCTGACGGGCTTTGCGCAGCCTCCGTCCTACCGCAAACTGCTGGTCGCCCCGCGCCACATGCGCACTCAGCTCATCGGGCTGATCCGGCGCGAAGCGGTCGAAGCACGCGCTGGTCGCCCAGCCCAGATCATCGCCAAGTGCAACGCCATCACCGACAGCAGTGTCATCGACGAGCTGTACGCCGCCAGCGAAGCGGGCGTTCAGATCAACCTGCTCATTCGTGGCATGTGTTGCCTGGTTCCCGGCGTCGAGGGCTTGTCCGAGAACATCGAGGTCCGCTCGGTGGTGGGCCGCTTTCTCGAGCACAGTCGCATCTATTGGTTTGCCGGCGCTGGCGAGCCGAAGGCCTACATCGGTTCCGCCGACTGGATGGGGCGCAACTTGACCCGCCGCGTCGAAGTGCTGTGTCCGGTCGAGAATCCGGCACTGACGTTGTGGCTGCGCGACGTGCTGCTCGAGCGCTACCTGCGGGACACTGAGCGCACCCGCTTGATGCGCTTCGATGGCAGCTATGAGCGCCTGAAAGAGAGGGCATCGGACAAGCGGGCCGATGTGCACCAGCAATTCATGGGCGAGTCTCGATGAACAGGAGTGTGCTGTGGCTTGCGCTGCTGCTCGCGGCCTGTCCCTCGGCCACCCAACCGACCGGTGACCCGGATTCGGACACCGACACTGACACCGATTCGGACACCGACGCCGATTCGGACACCGACACCGACACCGACGCCGACCCGGACCGTTGGGAGCAGATCTCGGCGGGCTCAGACCACAACTGCGGCGTGCGTGGCGACGGACGGCTCACATGCTGGGGTTCGGACGGGTTTTCTGTGGTCACCGGTGCCCCGAGTGGCACGTTCGCCATGACAGCATCCGGGCACGACTTCTCATGCGCTCTCGACGCAGCCGGTTCGGCCACTTGTTGGGGGGCCGACGACCACGGCCAAGTGTCCGATGCGACGACGATCCCTTTGTCGTGGATTAGCGCTGGTGAATGGCATGCGTGCGGTGTCGCACTCTCGGATGGCGCCGCCATCTGCTGGGGCCGGGACAACGCGGGTCAGTCGACTCCGCCGAGTGGATTGGCTTCACTGACGACGGTGTCTGCGGGGGTGAAGCACACCTGCGCGACTGCCACCGGCGGGCTCGTCTGTTGGGGAGACAACGACAGCGGAGAAGGCCAAGACCGTGGCGGCAGCTACTCTGCTGTGGCCGCCGGATGGCAGGTGACCTGCGGTCTTCGCACCGACAAGGGTGTCGATTGCTGGGGACTCGACAACCAAGGGCAAGTGGACGGTGCCCCCTCGGGAAACTCGTGGAGTGGCGTCGCTCTGGGGCGCTTCTGGACCGCCTGTGGTGTGCGAGAGAATGGATCGGTCTTCTGCTGGGGCAGCGATGACAACGGAGAATTGGCGACCCAGACCCCCGACGACTTCAGGAGCATCGCGGTAGGCAATGACCATGCCTGTGCGCTGAATCGAGCCGGCGAAGTCCATTGTTGGGGAAGAGACGCCTCGGCTCAGCTTCAGGTACCGAACTGACAAACGTCAGCGTGCGGGGTATGTGCCGTCCGTAGCAGCAAGAGGTCCCCATGTCGGCGTTCGTCCAGACCCCTCCACCGGACACCCTTAGCCCAGCCCCCGATACGGGCATCGGCGAGGTG
>CAYYHT010001073.1:0-2053 GCA_964471355.1 uncultured Enterobacteriaceae bacterium | reverse complement strand
ACGAGCCAATGCGCTCTGCGGTGTTGACCGCCCGAGTGGTGTGCGTGGACGCGCTGTCGTAGTTGTTCAGCCGGATTTCCAGCTCGCCGAGCAAGGTGTCGGCGCGGGCGGCTTCGAGGCTCTCGAGCTTCTCGTCGCCCTCGACTTTGCTGACGTAGAAGCGGTGGCTGACCTGAACGACCGACTGCCACCACTTCTGGGCACCGCCTGAATCGCTCGTCACCCCAACGAAATCGAGGGCCGCTTTGAGGTGCTTCTGTGCATCGTCGCGATTGTCCATGCGCAGGTGGGCTTCGCCGAGCTGACGAGACCAGCGGGCGACCAGGTAGTCAGGGGCCTTGGACAGGTCGCCACTCATGATGCTGGTCAGGGCGCCGACGGCATCGCCCCAGGCCCCTCGTGCCAGGGCGTGGTCGGCGGATTGATTGAGGTAGTGAGACGACTTGCTGCTGTCGCCGGCCTCTTCCCAGTGCATGGCTAGGCGAGGATGCGTACCGCTCTCGAGCACGTCCTCATACTCTTCCTCGTACCACTCTGCGATCTTGCGGTGGACGGTGCGCGGCTTCCTGGATGAGCGCGTGCTTGAACACGTGCAGTTCGTCTGGCTCGTGGGTGAAGATCGGCGTCAGATCGAGCTCTTGGAGGGTATTCAAGTCGCCGGCCAAGTTGGCCATGTCGATCTCTTCGCCCATGACCTCGTGCAGCGTCATGAAGTCAAAGGTGCGACCGATGGCCGCAGCGACACCAAGGGTGCGGCGTGCCCCGGGCTGAAGCAAGTCGATTCGACGCGCGATCACGCCCTCGACATCGTCGGGAAGCTCGCTGGGGATGATGTCTTCAGAGACGACGCTGACAGCACCCTCGCCCTCTTCGAGCATGCCCGCTTGAATGAGCAGTTCCATCGTCTGCTCGGCGTAGAGCGGATGCCCTCCCGCCTTCTTTTGCAGGATGTTCGCCAGCAATCCAGGCAGGCGGCCAAAGCGATTCTTGGCGTGCTGCAGCAGGTCATTGGTGGCCAGCGGGCGCAGGGTCAGCGCCGCGGTGGTGGGGGCCTGAGCAATCGCTCGGTAGTGACTCGAAGCGTTGGAGTCGCGGGTGGCCACGACCAGCAGCAGCGGCGACACGTTGTGCCAGACGGCTTCGACCAGGCTCCACGACTCGGCGTCGAGCCAGTGCGCATCGTCCATGACGAGGACCGTCGGGCGGCCAGCGGTGTACATGCGCATCATCTCGAGCACGAGCTCATTCATGGCGCGGGCGCGGTTGCTGCCGGTCAGGTCGCTGGTTGCCTGTGTGGGTTCGATGTCGATGGGCAAGACGCCAGACAGCAGTGGGGCGAGCTGCTGGGCTCGAGGTGAGTCGGCGAGCTTGGCCAGCACGTCTTGGGGCTCGATCTCCATCCAGTCCGGGTCGTCAAAGCCCAGGGCCTGAGTCAGGATGGCCTGCCATGCATGGTAGGGGCGTGACTGGTCGATGGGGTCGCCCTGACCCGTCAGCGGGAAGATGTTGAACTCGACAGCGATCGCTTGCAGTTCGCGAATCAGGCGGGTCTTGCCAATGCCTGGAGGTCCCTCGATGGCGATGGCTGCCACACCGGGCTGTGAGCTGACTTGCTGCAATGCCTGGCGCAGCAGGCCGGCTTCGGGGTCGCGGCCGACCATGGGCAAGCGCGCTGGGCCATCGCTGGCGGTGACCGGCCGATGCACGGCGACGTCCTTGCCGAACATCTCGACCGGTGGACGGGTCTCGAAGCCAATCTCTTCTTGGGAGGCCATTCGGGTGGTCGTGTCGCACAAGACACCCTGGTTCGCCCGCATGAGTGCCGCCGCGGCGTTTCGAACCTCGCCGATGACCGTGTAGGCCCGACGGATGTGGTGCCCGATCGACGCGCACATGGCCTCGCCGGTCGCCACACCGATGGCGTGCTCGAGGTCGAGTCGCTCGAGCTCGCGGTGCATGCCCAAAGCCGCTCGGGCGCCGCGAATGGCGTCGTCCCTGTGCTCGAGAGGGGGGAGCCCCATCGCAGCGCACAGCACCAATCCATCGCGCTCGT
>CAYYHT010001072.1:0-2056 GCA_964471355.1 uncultured Enterobacteriaceae bacterium | reverse complement strand
TGGGACAGTCCTTCCATCCAAGTAGAAAGGTGTCCACGAAAGCGGGTCAACTCCATCCGCAAGCGGAGAGCCTTGGGCGCAGGGGATTCTCGGTCGTCGTTTCTTGGCGCCCTGACGAGAGCGCGGCACTCCGGGCAGCAGTGGAGGTGCTCTCGCGCACTGAGAGTGGGGAGGTCGCTTGGACGTCCGCAGCGCTGGAGCGTTGGGCAATGGAGAGCCAGTGGCCAGCGGTCAAAGCCAGGCTGAGCTCTCACCACCACGTCCGGATCGATCGGCTTTGCATTGCGCTTGAGCGCGCCAAGGCGCTTGAGCTGGATCCGTTCGCTGCCGTGCGCGTCGTGCCTCTGGACGATCCGTTCGACAACTCAAGGCACCGGCACCCCCAGCAGAACCCGGCCCGAGGTCCAGACCAGCCGCAGCCCTCCGAGCCAGAGACCCCTCCTCCCGATCCCGACGACGACGGAGCTACCGGGGCTGTGGCCGTTCGCCGGCGGTCCTTCGATGATCTTCCCTGGATCGCAGTGCTACTCTGATTGACCCGGCAGCTGAGCGCCGATCTGGTCCGCTGCCGGGTGCGGCGGGTAGGTCGATAGATCGGGGCCTGACTGCGGCTTCCACCGAATGAGCGCGGCCTGAGTTCGCGTTGACACTGCGGTTGGCCGTGTGCCAGCTGAGCTACTACAGTTCCCTTACCCGTGCCCGAGCAGTCTCAGCATGCTCGGGCGAAAGTTCGAAGCCCAGTCCTCGTCGTCCGCTTTGCATTGCAGCGACCAGAGATGTGCCCGACCCGCAGAAGGGGTCAAGAACAAGACCGCCTGGCGGACACGAGCTCCGGATGCGGGGCGCAATCAGGTTGAGCGGGAACGTGGCCGAGTGGGTCTGGTGCCCTGCATGCCCGCAGCTCACCACGTCTACGCCGCCAGGCTCAACTTCCGAGTGATCGTAGTAGTACTTCGGCCGGCCATCAGGGCTTCGCTTCACGAAGTGGAAAAGGTGCTCGTGGGCTTGCCGGAGGCGGTCCTTCTCGGGTCGAGGAGGCACTCCTGTCTTGTGCCAAATCACGTCGTTCCGAAGAATCCACCCAGCCTCCTGCATACCGATGGCGAAGCGTGCCGGGACCATCAGGAGTTGCTTGTCCCTTGCGTAGCCGTGCACGGGTGTGACTCTTCGGACCCGTCCACGCCCTCCGAGGCCTTGCCTGCCTCCGTCACGAATGCTCGACCAGCGGGCGAAGTAGGTGTCGCCGAGGTTGACCCAGAGGCTCCCGTCGTCAGCGAGCACGCGCCTCACCTTGGCAAAGAACTCTACGAGGTGGGCTACGTACCAATGCGGGTAGGGCTCCAGCCCAAGCGTGCCCCCAAGCTCTACGTACTCAGCGAAGGCTGGTGCTCGATCAGGTAGGCCCCCTCGGCTGGTCCAGGCGAGATGAGTCTTCCAGTCATGGTCATGGCCGTAGGTCCGTTGCCCCCAGTACGGGGGGCTCGTCACGACCAAGTTGACGCTACAGGCCTCAACTCCCTCGATGAGACGGAAGGCATCGCCGCAGCGCACCCGTCCTTCTCTCACGACGGACGAGTGGTCCTCCACCTGGCTCATGTGGCGTTCCGAACAGGCGGTAGTTGCCACGCCTGCACCGCCAGAGACGCCAGCCTGGCCTGACGTTCGTTGATCTTCTCCCTTGACCACGCAGGCTCCTTGGACACGCTTCTGGTGAGGAGTAATTCGCTCTCGGCAAAGGCCTTCACCTTCACGTCGAAGGGCTTTTGCGCGAGTCGCCTGTTGGTCTTGGCGCGAAGAAGGCACTGATTGCCCAGCAGATTCCGGCACTCCTGGTGAGCATCCAGATCCCCCGCAAGAGCCTTCCGCCAAGGTGGCGGGAGCTTGCCCTTTGGGAGGATGTGCTCGACCGTCAGGTTGTCGACAGGAGCCACCTCCGGGTGCTCTCCCTTTGCCCGCTGGCGGGCGACCAGCTCGAGTCGGCCCAGAAGGTAGCGCACCTGGGGGCACCGATCACATCGGGCCGGATCAGCCGACAGTTCGCGGGTCCCAGACAGAG
>CAYYHT010001071.1:0-2057 GCA_964471355.1 uncultured Enterobacteriaceae bacterium | reverse complement strand
CGCGCGTTAGATCACAGTCGAGATCCGCCGTCAAGAACAATCAAGTAGTGCTAGCGTCCACGACCGATTCGCGGTCACCATGGCCTTCGTGCCCCTGTCGGAGGACTGATGCGCCTCATCATTCCGTTGTTCGCCCTCATCGCTGCCACCGCGTGTACCCCCGACGAGACCAGGTACCTCGACCCCGACGGAATCTATTGGTCCACAGAGGCCGGCACCGCGTCCGCAACAACAGAGATTGTGATCACCGGTGTTCCCGGAGCCGCGCTCGCGGGCTCGGTGCTGTTCGCCACCAACGAGACCACGGGCGCCGTCGGAAGCTCCGCAAATGTGGGCGTGGATGGCTCCTTCGTGGCCACCGTGACCGGTCAACTCGCCGACGACGTGCTGCTTTCATACGCCACGATCGACGCCGTGCTGACTCCGATGGCGGTTGACCCCGATCCCATCAAACTGAACCTGCACAGCGATGCAGTGCTGTCTGCGCCTGCCGGCTGCGGCGGCTGCGGTCCCATGCTGATGCCCGACGAGACCGGCTACGCAGTGCCAATCGAGGGCAACTTGTCGACCTGGAACCCTCCCTATGTGCTCTACAACCGCACAGCGAACACCGCGGACTTGTTCAGGCAGGGCGATGATGGGCTGTTCGGCGAGACCGGCGACGACCTTTGCTTCTTCAGCGTCGAGGGGCCTGGACCGGGCCTGAGCGGCATCGCCTGCGAGACCCTTCCATAGGCGTTCAAGAACGCCCAAAGCCGTGGTAGTCTGCCCGCTGAACCGCGTACGGGGGGTAGGCGCAGGGACATGATCAAGCGACGCCGCAGCCTATTCGGCAAAGCCAAGACGCCCGCTCCGGCCGCACCGCCGGTCGACGCAGCGCCCGATCCCGCTGCCCCTACACAGCCCGACGCCAAGGCCGATCCGGCACCTCCAAAACCCGTCGCGGCAGCGCCCGAAACTCAACCAGCTCCAGCGCCCGTCGTGGCTGCTCCAGAGCCCGTTGCGGCGGCCCCAGAACCCGTCGAGGCGGCTCCAGAACCCGTTGCGGCGGCCCCAGAACCCGTCGAGGCAGCTGCTGAGCCCGTCGTGGCGGCTCCCGAGCCCGTCGTGGCGGCCCCAGAACCCCCGCCCGCGGCCGAACCCTCCGCGCCCAGGGCCAATACCAGCACCCAAAAAAGACCGGCAGGTGTGCTGAAACGGACGGCAGCCTCCAACCGCCTGCAAGACAACTTTGAGTCCGACCTCGATGCGTTCCTCTTCGGCGACGAATCCGAGGCCACCGTAGGTCGACAGCGTGCCAAGCCCACCACGCCGATGCCCAACCTCAACACCACTGGCGAAATCCCAGTGGCGAAGCCGAAGACTCACACTGCCGATGCGTCCGAATTCGTCAAGACCGAGCCCACCCCTGCTGTTGTGACCAAGGCCGAACCCACAAAGCAGCCAGCCCCGCCACCACAAGAAACCAAGGCGCCCAGGCCGGCCGCATCGCTTCGGTCCAACCACGACGCGCCCGCCGAAGACGACATCCTCGACAGCTCAAGCGGGCTGTCCTCGATGTTTCCCGGAATCGCGAACCTCGACAGCCGCAGCCTCGTGGCGGCCGCCGTTGCCTTTCTCGCAGTCGGCGGTACATCCTTCGCCGCCGGGCTTGTCTCGGGCTCACTCATCGCATCGCCGAGCGCCCCGCAGGCACCAGCCGAAGCCGTCGTGGCAGCGCCCGTCGAACAAGCGCCCTCGGACGTCATTCCGGCCGCCATCGAAGCAGAGCCAGCCCCCCCAACCGAGCCCGAATTGCCCACCGAGGGTGAAGCCGACCCCGACCTCACCGATGTGGTCCCAGAGCCCGAAACCGTCGCTCCACCCGTGACGACGACCCCTACAAAGACGGTCAAGAAGCCAGCCGCGACACCGGAGCCCAAGACCGAGACCAAGACGGTCGCCACCCCCGTCGCTCCGCCACCCCCGCCGCCGCCTCCGCGACAGGACGACAAGGGCCGAAAGAAGAAAAAGAGGCGCTAGCTTGAAGAAGCGCCGGGCATCTCTGTCGCCCAGAC
>CAYYHT010001070.1:0-2062 GCA_964471355.1 uncultured Enterobacteriaceae bacterium | reverse complement strand
TGTGATCCCAGCTTGCCGCAATGTGCGGGAAATCGCGTAGGGACTCATCCCGCTGGCGGCGAGTCGGAAGACCTCGCGGACGGCTCTGGCTTCGCCGTCATGAACGATGATGCCGTGCTTTTCGCTCGACCAAGTGTAGCCGTGTGGCAGCTTCGCCATCGGCCTGCCACCATTCCTGATGCTGCGTTGACGTCCGCGGACGGTGCGCTCAAGGATCTTCGCGCGTTCTAGCGCGGAAACCGCCCCTAGTACGTCCTGCAGAAACCGCTGGTCTGCGTTCTGGTCATCGATGATGCCGTCCTTTGTTGCGAGCTGGCAGTGATGCTCGCGTAGCTCTTGCCGGAAGACCGCGTAGTCCACGTTGTTCGGGTCGCGTGAGATGCGGTCGGCGGCATAGACGAGAACGACGTCGATGCTCTCGTCGTGGACAAGAGCAAGCACCTTGGTCATCCCCTGGCGCTCCCAAGGGCGGACGGTTCCCGAAACGCCGTCGTCGAGGAAGCTGCCTACGACGGTCCACCCGGATCGCGCCGCGAATGCCTGTAGGGTTTCGAGCTGGGAGGCGATGGTGTTCGCCTCCCGTTGCTTGTCTGAACTCACGCGACAGTAGATCACGCACCTCATCACCCACCTCCTTCTGCGTCGGGTACCCCGACGACTTCGTAGTGCCAGTCGGCGCCTTCCCGAACGGAGACCACGCGATAGCCTTCCTCGCGGAGGTCATTGATCAGCCGGGCGATGGTGCGCACGGGGACGCCAAGCTCCGCCCCCAGGGTCTGCCGGTCGTACTGCTGCGTCGGCTCGTTCAGCAGCTCCAGCAGCGTGCCCAGAGCCTCGGTCCGCCGTCTTCGTCTACCCATGTTCATCCTTCTCCCAGTCGCCCCGAATACATAGTGGCACAGCAGTGCCAGAATGGCGATTACTCGCTCTTACGGACGGCGGCGAGCAGCAACTTGCCCACTCGCATCCTCCGTTGTGCTGCGTCTGGCGGCTCAACCTCGACGTAGTGGACCCGCCATGGAGATGACGTCGGGCGCGGCTCCGACCTTGCGCGGCCGCCCCTCGCCAATGAGGTAGCACCCATGCCTGCCGAGCTGCGTCCGTCATCGCGACTAGCTCCCTCGTCGCTGTCGTTGATGCTGGCGACGATCCGCTGGACCTGTGTGCCTGTGCGACCACCGACCGCCACGAGCTGTACATGGAGCCGGCGCCTTCTTCGGCTCCGACGTCGCAGCCGCCGAACGACCTCCTGTTCGGAGTGTCGTGTTCCCGTCTGGTGGCTACGCGCTCGCCTTTTCCATCGTCTCATTCTGCAGGGCATGGCTTCACCTTCGTCGGGTGCGTGGAATCAGATCTTTCCGCGAGAGCAGAAACTGGCCTTTCTGAACCGGCCGCCAGCGGGTTCGACGAGACCGCTGGGCGTGAGGATTCTGCGCACCGCTTGATGACTCCTCGAACAGTGGCTTCCGGAGCCTCCAGTTCGCGGGCGATGGCACGAACTGACAGCCCTCGAGCGAGGAGGGGCTGGATCTTCTCCATTGAGACGAACACCTTGGGTGGCCTGCCGAGGCGCTTGCCCTGCCGCCGGGCGCGATCGACGCCGGCCTTCACTCGTTCCCTGATGATCTCGCGCTCGAACTCCGCAAAGGCGCCAAGAATCTGCAGCATCAGCCGACCCGATGCCGTCGTGGTGTCAATGCCGGGGTCACGAAGAGAGGCAAATCCGACGCCCCAGTCCGTCAGGTCTTTGAGTGTGGCCAGGAGGTGTTGGAGTGACCGAGCGAGCCGATCCATTTTCCATACGAGCACGACGTCGAAGCTTCCGGCCTGCGCCTCCGCGAGAAGGGTATCAAGGCCGGGCCGTGCTCTCTTCGCACCGGAAATGGAGATATCCGTGAACTCACCGACGGTGACCCAACCACGAACGGCAGCGGCCGCGCGAAGATCCTCCAGCTGTAGGGCGACGTCTTGGTCCTTGGTGGATACGCGGGCGTAGAAGGCAACGCGGGTGGGCTTGACCGACGACGCCATCACAGGTCCCACATGGCGTCGAGAGCACTCT
>CAYYHT010001069.1:0-2063 GCA_964471355.1 uncultured Enterobacteriaceae bacterium | reverse complement strand
CTTCGTCTCGCCGTTGCAGCGGATCGACGGCGAGACGAAGCTCGCCGCTCCTTGGCTAGACCATGATGGACTGCGGCACATTGCGCGGCGCGACGTAGCTGTAGTCCAGCGGCCGTCGCAGGTTGCGGGCGGCGATGGTCTCGTCGATGGCGGTCAGGCCGTTCTGCGCGGTCTTGAGGATGGGTGCTACGCGCGGGTCGATGAAGTGCTTTCCGTAGTACAGCAGCCGGGTCAGTCGAATCTCGCGCTGCTGCATGAGCAGGATCGACGCCATGTCGACCAGGTCCAGCGACGGCATCATGGCGCGCAGGGAATCGTCGTGATCGACAGTCTGCGGGCCGGGTGCCATGGCGTATCCAGAGCCCGTTTTGCAGGGCGCCAGCGACTGCCAGTCGAAGGCCGCGTAGTTGATGCCGGCGTGGTAGACCGTGCCTCGGTAGATGATGCCGGTGATGAGCGTGATGAGCGCATCGACCGTCTGAATCTCGCTGGACTTGCAGAACTTCGGCAGCTTGGCGCCGTCGGCCGAGCCGATCTCGGTGAGCCAGCGTGCAAGCTCGGTGTCCTGCGCGACTGCGGCGTCTGATGTGTAGTACAGCCGAAGGTAGCCGCCCACGAAGTCCTTCAGCACAGGCCAGCTCAGCAGGCCGTCGTCTCGCCAGGGATAGATCGGCAAGCGGTCGGTGTCGCCGGTTCCTTGGGCTTCGAACTCGGACGCCGGCACCAGGTCCTTCCAGCTCAGCGAGCGGGTGGCCTCGAGCATCAGCTGGTTGGTGTCTTCTAGACTGGCGCCGAGCAACCTGTCGATGTAGCCGCCCGGGGCGACGAGCTGGCTCTTGGCGGCGTCATTCGCACCCAGTGTGTACTGGTAGTGGGGCTCGAGCAGCACCAAGATCGGATGGTTCGCGGCCAAGGTGCGCTTGCTGCTGAGGATCATCGCCTCGAGCAGCACGTGGCAGTAGCCGAAGTGGTAGACCTGCCCGTGGATGATCATGTCAGCGCTCTGGTAGCACTGCTTTGCGAGCGTCCACTTGCGCCCATCCACCGGCGTGAACACCGGATTTGCTGCGCTGGGCGTCTGGCCGGTCTGAATCGCGACTGGCATCAGGCGGCGGCCGTGGGTCTTCTCGACACAGAACAGCCCCATGGGGGCGTATGAGAAGTGCTGCACGCCGCCAGCGGTGTTGTTGCGCATGCCGTCGAGGCGGGCGTAGTCGGCGAGAAACACGCGGCCGTCAGCCAGGGCCGCTTCGAGAGAGTCGTCTTCGGCGCGGCCTCCCATGGCCTGGAGGAAGTGATCCTCGGTGACCGGGAAATGGTTGGGAATCGAAGAAACGCCCCAGATCATGTGGGCGTTCTCGCCGGCGACCCGCTGCCAGCCAAAGATGGCGTCGTCATTCCACACGCCTGAGGCATGCGGGGTGGGCAGGGCGCAGATGGCGTGGTCGTAGCTCTTGAGCGAGCGCGCCCGCCCGGTGTTGGTGGTGATGCCCGTGGACTCGGACTTCTCGGCGCGATTGAGCTCGAGGGACTCCTTTTCGAGGGCGAGCTTCGAGGCGACCCGGTTGGCCGTCAGCTGCAGCTCGATCTCGCCCACCTTGGCGATGTAGCGGAAGTCGAGGGCATCGCTCTTGGGTACCTCTTCGGCGAACAGAATGCCGCCGTTGCTGAAGTCATAGTTGTAGTCCTCGCGTGCCTTGTCGACTTGAGTCTGGCGAGCTGAGCCTCGCGGATCGTCAGCGGGAAGCAGTGGAATGGCCATGTCTTGAGCTCCTTAGATGCTGATGGACTGGAGGATCTGCGAGGGTCGCAGGTAGGGGTAGGAAATCAGGCGCGTGGCGTCCCGGGCCGCAATGGCCTTGTCGGCCGCTTGCAGGCGCTTCCAGAACTTGCTCTGGACCATCTTTACGCGGGGGTCGAGGAACGTGAACGTGCTGTAGTCGCCAAACACACTCGTGCGGATTTCCGATAGCGTGTAGACGGTTGTCACGCCCTCCATGGCGATGTGATGGGGCGGCTGCAGGGCGGTGTACTGCTGCTCGGTGACGTCGCCCGTCGGGATG
>CAYYHT010001068.1:0-2064 GCA_964471355.1 uncultured Enterobacteriaceae bacterium | reverse complement strand
ATGAGACGGCGGCTGGCACCGTCATGGGCACCCCAAAGTACATGAGTCCCGAACAGGCGATGGGCAACGTGCGTGCGGTCGACGAGCGCTCTGACGTGTGGAGTCTGGGCGCGATTCTGTACCAGCTACTTACCGGCAGACCTCCGTTCTCACAGCGGGACATACAAGCCCTGTTGGACCAGGTTCGCCACGATGCCGTGCCGCCCGTGGCTGGCATTGCTCCGGAGGCCCCGCGGGATCTTGCGGCGGTGGCCCACAAGGCCCTGCACAGGGACCCGCGCGAGCGGTACCAGACCGCTGCAGATCTGGCCGTCGACGTCGAGGCGTTCATGGCGGGCACGCTGGTCGGCGCCTACGAATACTCACGAACCGAGCAGGTTCGACGCTTTGTGGTGAAGCACTGGAAGTTCACTGCGGTGGTCGTGGCGGCGATTTCGTCCGCCATTTCGCTGTCGTCCGCTGTGCTGCTCCAGACGAGCCAACAGCGCGACCGAGCAGTGACGCGGCAAGCTCACGCCCGGGAAGCCTTGGCCACGGCACTCTCTGACGGAGCCCTCGAAGCGGCAGAGGTCGGAGCCCCGTCGGCACTGCTGCTCGCCGCGGGTGCGCTTCGGATGGGGGACTCACCCGATGCCCGCGGGGTGCTCGCTCGCCATGGAGGCGGTTTTGTGCCGCGATTTGAGAAGACCATCTCGCTGCCCAAGGGCACCCTGTTTGCGATTGCACCGGCGGGCAACACGCTAGCCGTCGCTGGTGGGGACGTCGTCGCCGTCTTTGACATCGCACGCGGTGACGAACTGTGGACGCGCAAGAGCGATATCGCATCGATGGCGTACAGCGGAGACGCAGAGGCACTGCTGCTCGGCACCGCGACTCACGCGCGGGTCTACGGAGCCGCGACCGGAATGCCCGTCAGATCGTGGAACGCCAACGCCAAGGCGCGCATCTCGGCACTCGGTGACGACGCCCACGGCTACGTCGGCATTGGAGAGCTTGGGCCTGCACCGACTGGCAGCCTGTCGGCCAGCGTGAGCTGCTCTGACACGCTCATGGATGTCGCGGGCTCGCCCACTGGTGGTCTCGCATTGCTGTGCAGTGAGGGCACTCTGATCGTGGCCGATGCGCGAGGCCGCCAGATTCACGCATCGCAGACGGTCTCGCAACCGACCCGATTGGCATGGTCGGCAGATGGCGCGCAGCTCGTGGTGGGGTCGAGCACCGGCACAGCCCAAGTTCACGACGCCGCCACCGGGCGACGAACTGCTGTGCTTGCGGGCGAGCGCAAGGCCATCACCGGGGTCGCCTGGTCCGCGAGCACGCACCTGCTGGCCACGGCCCACAAGGGCGGAGATGTGCTGTTGTGGACGGCCCAGGGCGAGTCCCTGGCGGTCTTGCCCAGCGGCTCGACCGATCCGGTCGTGGGATTTGCGGCCAACGACGGGTTGGTCGTCGCCGGGCTTGGAGCCGCAGAGGCTCGACTGTGGAGGCTGCCGGAGCTTCCACCGGCAGTTGCCGCCGATTCGCCCCTTGAGGGCGCAGGACCTTGGGTGGTGCAGCAGTGGACGCTGACGCCCGACGACCACGGCGCCTTGAGCGTGCGATACCCAGACCGGCCAGCTGGCGGCGACCTTGCGTGGGCATGGCTCGCGGGTGGTTCGGCTCAGCGCCAATGACCAAGCTGAAGTCGTCTCGGTCGACAGCGATGGCATGCGCCTGGAGTGGAGTCTGCTGCACATGGCCAGTGACCCCAAGATTGTGGCGGATCGCGTGCACCAGCAGGCGGCGCTGCGACTCGACGGTGCTCGGGTGGTGTTCGAGCCTTCGTCCGACGAACCCGCCCATTGATCAGGCTGGTCGACCACCTCAAGACGCTCGGCATGAGCAACCGCGAAGCACGGGCGGCCATGGGCTCGGGCAAGGTCTGGGTCGGTGGCATTCCGATGGCCGATGCGGGCCGAGAAATCGAGCCAGACCAGGTCTCGGTGCGCAACCAGGCTCCGCGCATTCAGGTCGGGCGCGACCTCGTTGTGCTGTACCGAGATCCTCACCTGGCGATGCTGTGGA
>CAYYHT010001067.1:0-2080 GCA_964471355.1 uncultured Enterobacteriaceae bacterium | reverse complement strand
TCCGCTGGCCAAGTGGCAGCCTCCTCCCACACCTGAACCGACAGGTCAGAGCGCTCCCGAGGGCGTGCGCATCTACTTCGATGGCGAGCTGGTCACCGAGGTGCCGGCGGCATCGGGCTACCACCTGGCCCAGCGTCGTACGGGCGATGGGCTGGTCACGGTCCTGCTCATCGACGAGGCCATTCCCGCCGAGTGGTTGGTCGTGCCCGAGCTTGGGGTGGCGGTCGACGCGGGCTGGGGCTTTGCGGGCCTGGCAGCCGGTGGTGCCGGAGCCAGTTTGAGTGTGGATGAGCCGGGCACATTTCTGACCAACGGGGGTGTGGTGGGGGCTGCGATCGGCGTCGATGTGCATGGTTTGCTGCGCTTCGGCGAGGGCTTTGGGCTGCGCTACGGACTGTCCGGCGGCATCGCTCCAAGGCCCGGCTTTGACGCAGTGGTGGGCGCATCCAAGCCCATGGGCGCCCTCGACCCCTGGGTCGGTGTGGTGCTCGGTACCGACAGCGTGGCCCATGCCGATGGGTCGTCCTCGCTGTTCCTGGCCGCTCCTGCGGTGGGGGTGGCCATGCGCAGTGGTCAGCTCGGCACCAATGTGCGAGTGGCTGCGGCTCCGTGGCTCGTGCAGCTGCAGCTGTCGGGCAACTACGCGTTCTCGGATGGTCCGGTCGCACCCTTCCTGGGCGCCACCCTCGATGGACGGCAGCTGCTGTTGATTCAGGGCGACGACCGCAAGCTGTCGCAGCTTCACTGGGGGGCCGGGCTGCGCATTGGCCTGGCATGGGGAGGTGACCAGTGATCGGGTGGCTCGCTCTCACCGCCCACGCCGCCACGCTGACGGTCCCGGGCGACTACGCCGACCTGCAAGACGCCATCGATGCGTCGAGTCCCGACGACATCATCGAGGTCGGTGACGGCTCCTACATCGGGCCCTTCGTCATTCCGTACGCACTGTCGATTCGCGGTGCGGGCACGGGCAGTACGTTGTTGCTGGCCGGACTCGACCAGCCGACGGTGCGCATCAACTCGGGCAGCAGCACCCCTGTGGTGTTCGAAGACCTGACGCTCAAGTGTGGCTCCGCCGGAGCGGTCGCCCACGACGGCGGCGGCCTCGAGCTGACCGACGTCGAGCTGTCGGCCTGTGGCGCCTTGGACGGCAGCACAGCGGCCATCACGGCCATCGCGTCGGCACCGGTCAGCCTGGTGCGCGTGCAGTTATCGGGAACAACCGGCGATGCGCCCATCCTCGAGACCTGGGCCGATGCTGTGGTCACCGACCTGATCATCGACGGCGGCGAGTGGGGTGATTCTCTGTTCATCGCCCACGATAGCGAGTTCACCCTGTCTGACGTGACCGTGCGCGACGCCGACATCGGCGGTGCTGTCCTGGTCGGTGATTCCATGACTCGGGTGCACATCACGCGGGTCGAGCTGGCCTGCAACGACATCGGCTCGAGTGCGCTGTCGTTGTCTGGCGGCGAGCAGACCGTGACCGCGTTGCGCGCGTGGAAGAACACGCTGACCGCGTCGAGCAGCCCCTTCGCGTCGCTCGAAGGAGACATCAGCGTGTCGTACACGACCATTCTGGGTGCCGATGGCGACACGTTGCTGGCAGTCGACGGCATCGGAGCGGACCTGTCCGGAGTGGCCCTGGGCGGTGGTGCGACCGGTGTCGAGGCGCTGGACACCATGGGGCTGACGGTCAGCGACAGCGTCATCGGGTCCACCAACCCGGTTAGCGGAGCGGCGTCGAGCGCCGACATCGCGGCGGCCGACGTCGTCTTCGAGGCGCCGGACATCTGGTCCTTGTCGGCGGGAGCCAGCTGCGACGGCGATCTGATCGGCCCGCTTCCGGGCGGCAACTTGCACGACCTCGGACCGTCTGATCAGACCGACGGCGATGGCTCCCGGGCCGACATCGGGGCCACCGGCGGGCCGGACGGCTACACCTTCGACATCCCATCGGACGCCGACGGAGACGGGTTCCTGTCCCTCGCAGCCGGTGGCGAAGACTGCGACGACCTCGACCCACTGACCTTCCCGAGTGCGGTCGAAGACGTCGGACCCGATGACCGGGACTGCGACG
>CAYYHT010001066.1:0-2088 GCA_964471355.1 uncultured Enterobacteriaceae bacterium | reverse complement strand
TGGCAACGGCGGTGCCTGTGCCCCAGATGACGATCGACGCGATGGTGAACACGTGGCCCATTACGCCCCGTCGCCGACCTTGAGAGGCTGCCGCCAGCCAAAGACGGCCATCAGGAACAGCACCTGGGCCACAGCGAACACGCCGGTGCGCCCGCCGATGAACAGCAGGTCGGTTCGCATGGACATGCCGTCGAGTCGAGCGCTGGCGTAGTAGAGGAACAGACCGTAATGGAGCATGAATAGCGCTACGCCGAGCATGGACAACGCCACCGCACCACCCAGACATCGCGCCGCCTTCACGTCGCCGCGTCGGTGCAGCCACATCGTCGCGGGAATGCCTGCGGTGAGGGCCAAGATCTCGGGCACGCGAACAACCGCCGCCAACCACACCCAGCTAGGCATCGGCGTACTTCTCGTCATCCTGTAGCTGCCGCCGGTCGGCGACGGCCGCCAGTACCAAGCCTGCGGTGCCCACTCCCCAAAGCACCGAGACCCCGGCGGTGAGCCCGAAGGCAGCCTCTTGTGGGGGCGGTCCATTCCAGGTCGCTAGCAACGCAGTCAGACCAGCAGACGCCACACACAGAGCAAGCAATGAGGCGACCGTCAGGGCGGTGGCGGTCGGGTGCATTCGAACACGCACCAGCGCGAGCAAGATTCCCGGCACCCAGATGATCAGGTGGATTCCCTGACTCATGGCAAATGCCAGATTTTCGACGTCGGTGTGGTTCACCCGCGGATTGCGTTCCAGGCGACGGGCAGCACAGCGAAGATGCCTGGGCTCTCGGCGTACCCGGCCAGTGCCTTTCCGATCTGGCCATAGCGCTGGTTGTCGACGTTCCACGGCGGCTTGATGGGCGGGTTGAAAGGACCCAAGAAGACGCTCTTTTCGGGCTTGTCGAACATCAATGCGTTGTGCACGATGCCGCGGCCGCTGGTGACGTCTTCGAGGGTGTGGCCGGGGAACGCTCCCCAAGTGAGTGTCGCGATGCCGTAGGGCAGGCCGGCCCAGTGATTGACCGCGACCCCGCCGTAGCGAAGCTCGTCGATGGCCTCTTGCAGGGCGGCCTCGGCGATGGGGTCCTTTCGGGTCTTGTCGTGGATGATGATGGAGGAGGACAGGGTGCCCCACACCACGTCGTTGCAGAAGTCGACCGCGACGGGCAGGAAGTCGACCGCCGTCTTGCCAGGTACCTCGACGATGGACAGGACCGCGCAGAACGGCTCGGTCCGGAAGCAGATGTCATCCTTCTGCTCGGGGTCCAGGCCGCTGATCATGGTCCAAGGCACGATCTCGGGGTTGTCGGACTCGCCGAAGCGCTCGGCCTCGGGGTGCGCTTCGACAAAGCTCTGCCAGCGCTGGCGAGCGCCTGGGTAGTACGCCTTGCGCACCGGCATGTCCTCGAAGAACTTGCGCAGTGCCGCGACGAACTGGTCCTTTTGATCCCAGCCAGCAGGCAGCACCACGAGCTTGCCGGCGATGCAGTTGAAGCTGGCGTTGTTGGTGACCATCGACGCGATGTTGGCCGCTTGGTAGCTGATGTCGTTGTCGGACCACTGGCCCGGCGCCACGATGATCGGCGTGACGTTGCCGAGCTCGCTGCTGATGGGCTTGCTATTGGCGCGCTCGCCCTTGGCTTTTCGCTCGTCTCGCCCGTCCCGCGGACCCCACACGATGGCGTCGTGGGTCTGGTCGGATCCAGTGATGTGCAGCGTATCGACGTCGGGGTGATTGCACAGGTGTGCGCCCTGTTCGATGCCGCCGTAGACCACTTCGAAGAACCCTGCGTCGACCAGGGGCTTGAACGCAGACCGGATGTGCTTTCCGACGTATTCGTTCACGGGATTCATCTTGAGCACGACCACTTCGTTCTCGACGAACAGCTTGTACAGCGAGTCCTGGAACGGAATCGACGCTTGGTTGCCAGCGCCCAGGACAAAAGCCAGCTTGCCATTCTTGTCCGGGGTCTTGAGGTGGACGGCCGCAGTCTCGGCCAGGTTTGCCTCGGTCACACCCTGCTTCATGATGACCCAGCCTTCATAGAAGGTCAGCAGCAGCCGATCGAGGATGCCTCCGGGGAACGTGCGCAC
>CAYYHT010001065.1:0-2088 GCA_964471355.1 uncultured Enterobacteriaceae bacterium | reverse complement strand
TACAGGCCGCGAGTTGTACGGCGTCGTCCACCAGACCTGGGTTCGCGGCAGCACCGTATGGAAAGACGGTGCACACCAGGGCACCGCCAGCGGGTTGCCTCTGTTCCGCTAAGACGGCGCCCGGTCGCCCAATCCGCCGCCGACTTTGGTACGCTCGCCGGCCATGGCACGCGACGAAATCGGCACATATGCATTCGCCAACCGCATCGACTTGGCTTGCGCCTCGATGGGGGGCAAGGCGTTGCTCACCAATGACGACTTCTTCGCCGAAGTCACCAACCTGCTCAAGCCAGAGGCGGCGGTCTTCGACCCCGATGCGTTCACAGAACGCGGCAAGTTGATGGACGGCTGGGAGTCGCGGCGCAAGCGTGTTCCCGGTCATGACTGGGCCATCATCGAGCTGGGCGTGCGCGGAGTCATTCGCGGCGTGGACATCGATACCGCGCACTTTCTGGGCAACCACCCGCCCTACGGCAGCATCGAAGCCTGCAACATCGACGGACCCATCACCCCCGAGCAGCTGCGCGATGAGGTGAACTGGACTCCGATTGTCGAGCAGGTGCCCCTGCAGCGCGGCTCGCGGAACCTGTACGGCGTGCAGTCCAACGAAAAGTGGACGCACGTACGCCTGCACATGTACCCCGCTGGCGGAATCGCGCGCCTTCGGGTCTACGGCGATCCGGCTCCACGGGTGGCTCTTGATGACGAAGTCGACCTGGCAGCGGCGACCAACGGCGGCCGACCCGTGGGCTGCAGCGACATGTTCTTCTCGCCCATGGTCAACCTGGTGGCGCCCGGACGTGCCATCAACATGGGTGGTGGCTGGGAGTCCAAGCGACGCCGAGACGACGGCCACGACTGGATCGCTATCGAGCTCGGTGTGCCCGGCATCATTCGCAAGGCGGTGCTCGACACCCACCACTTCAAGGGCAACTACCCAGACCAGGCCTCACTCGAGGGCATCTGGTGGCCAGGGGCGCCCGCGGGTGCGGTGCTGCAGTCCGATGGTTGGGAGCAGTTCTTGGCCCCCACCAAGCTGCGCGCAGACGACGCACGCGAGTTTGACGGGCTTGACGCCGGTCCCTTTACCCACGTGCGGCTGCGCATCTATCCATGCGGGGGCGTGTCACGCATGCGCCTGTGGGGCCGAAGTGCACAGCCAGACGCCGGTCAAGATACCCTGCTCAAGCGCCTCAACGACTTGAGCACCGAAGAGCGGTTCGAGGCACTGCACCGATGCTGCGGATCGACCCGCTGGGCACAGCGCATGGCCCAGCGCGAGCATTGGGACAGTCGCAGTCAGCTATTCGGCGAGGCCGAGTGGACGTGGTGGCACCTGGGCGAGGGCGACTGGCACGAGGCATTCACCCACCACCCCGAGATCGGCTCGGACAAAGAGGCGCTGCGCGAGAAGTTTGGCGCGACGGCCGACTGGTCCGAGGGCGAACAATCCGGTGTGGGCGGCGCCAGCGAACAGACCCTCGATGCCCTGGCCAAGGGCAATGTCGACTACAAAAAGAGGCATGGCTTCCTGTTCATCGTGTGTGCGACGGGCAAGTCCGCAGACCAGATGCTGGACCTGCTGAACGAACGGATTGGCAACGAACCAATGGCCGAGCTGCACAACGCCGCGGGCGAGCAGGCCAAGATCACCCGCATCCGACTGGAGAAGCTGTTCTGATGGGCACGATCACCACACATGCACTCGATACCTCGCTGGGCCACCCCGCTCGTGGACTGCCTCTTCGCCTCGAGGCCTACATCGGCTCTCAAGACGCCTGGATGCCCGTCAAAGACGCCGTCACCAACGACGACGGCCGGGTCGACGCGTTCACCGATGACGTCCAGATCGTGGCTGGCATCTACCGAGTGACCTTCGACACCGAGACCTACTTCCGGTCCACCGAAGGCATCGACCGCTGGTTCTATCCGTACGTGACCATCGTCTTCGAGATCGACGATCCGACAGCGCACTTCCACATTCCGCTGCTGATCAGCCCCTTCGGCTACTCGACCTACCGCGGCTCTTAGGGCCTAGCCTCGACTTTAGCCGTCGGAGCGCCATCTGTTGCGGGACTGGCATGTCCG
>CAYYHT010001064.1:0-2091 GCA_964471355.1 uncultured Enterobacteriaceae bacterium | reverse complement strand
TCCTGCCAGGAGCTGTGGACATCGAGTTCGATGGCATCGACCAGGACTGCGACGGCGCCGATGCCGGCAACTGCGACGCGGACGCAGACGGCGTTTCGGCACTCGCCTGCGGAGGACCCGACTGCGATGACACCGACGCATTGGTGCTGCCCGAGGCGATTGAGGTTCCGTACGACGGCATCGACAACGACTGCACAGACGGCGATCTGTGTGACGTTGATGGCGATGGCTTCGAGGCGCGATTGCAGGCGTCCGCCGAGTCGAGCACGCACCCTTGATCGAACCAGGGCAGGGCGGCTTCGGCGTCGGGCTCGAAGAGGGCGCCGTTGGTGTTCAAGATGCCACGGATCAAGCACGCAGGCGCATGGTCCCAGCCGCAGGCCTTCTCGAGCATAGCCACGCCCGAGGTCTGCTCTGTCTCGCCATATGGGCCGTCGAGCAGGGCCACCGCGCGCGCATGGCAGTCGGCGACCTCCTTCTTCTTGCACTTCGACGAGGGAGGCTCATCGGCGAGTGCAGTCGCCATCAGAAGAACGGTGAGCATGGTCATTGTCCGGTGTGAGTGGCCAAGCCTACTCGATGGGATCCATGGCTCGTGCGGCGACTCTGCCCGATCTCTGGCTAAGATGCGTCCCTCCAGGAGCCCCGTTGCGTACCTCTTTGTCTTTGCTGCTCCTGACTTCACTTCTGCATGGATGTGAGCCCGACCCGGGCGACTGCGTCGATGAGGACGGCGACGGCGCCGGCGTGGGGGACGCCTGCGAATTCGAGGACTGTGACGACACCGACCCGGACGTCCAGGAATGCGGCGGCGAGGACGACGATGCGGACGCAGATGGATTCACCGCGGACGAAGACTGCGACGATGACGACGCCGAGGTGTTTCCGGGAGCCACCGAGCGCTGCAATGGCATCGACGACGACTGCGATGGCACCGTGGACAACGACGCTGTGGACGGAGCCACTCGGTACGCCGACGCGGACACCGACACCTTCGGCGACGCGGGGACCACCGTCGTGGCCTGCACCAGTCCTGCTGGCCACGTCGCCGATGCCACGGACTGTGACGATGCCAACCCCGCTGTGTTCCCCGGCGCAGACGAGCTGTGCAACTCTGTCGACGACGACTGCGACGCGTCGGTGGACGAGGACGCGACGGACACTGTGACCTGGTTTGCCGACACCGATGGCGACACCTTCGGCGACGCGGGCAGCTCCCAGGACGCGTGTTCGGGGCCGCTGAATCATGTGGCCGACTCCACCGACTGCGACGACGCGGTCAACACGACCTTCCCGGGGGCCGATGAGCTGTGCAACGGGGTTGATGACGACTGCGACAGCGTCATCGACGACAGTCCGATCGACGAGATCATGGCCTTCGCCGATGCCGACCAAGACAGCTTTGGCGCCAGTCCGGGATTGGGATTGGTCTGCTCGTTGTCGTTGGGCGAGGTGGACAATGGCGATGATTGCGACGATGCCGACCCGCGGGCACCCGTGCCGAGGTGATTGGCGGCACCTACCAAGGGACAGTCGCCGGCGCGTGGTTCGGCGGGGACACCCTGGTCGATGGCGCGACTCTGCAAGGCACCACCGCGGGCTTCCTCGCCCGCATCGATGGGGCGTCTGGACACCTCGAGATGCGCAACGCCATGGTGACCGGTGGCAATCGAGGTGGCACCATCACCAGCTTCAGCGCCGAGATCACCGACAGCTTCATCGGCCACGATGCCTTCCCGGGCGGCTCGGACCCCATTGGACTCATGATCGGCCAGGGGTCGGACGTCACCCTGGTGCGCAGCGAGGTCTGGTCTGGCTTCAACGGCATCTCGGCGAGTCCGTACTCCTTCTTTGAAGGGGTGCGCGTCGAGGACTCGACGCTGCTGATGTCATCGAGCATGGCTTTCGCCATCGCTGGGTTCGAGCCGAACACGCATGCCTATGGCGTTCGTCTCATCGATTCCCAAGCCACCATCGTGAACTCGACGCTGCTGGCTGACAGTCAGGGCGGCGTGTTGTCGGCGGGTGTCTATGCGGCGGGTTCACAACCCATGACAGTGGTGAACACCGGCATTCGGGGGCTCGGAGGTG
>CAYYHT010001063.1:0-2114 GCA_964471355.1 uncultured Enterobacteriaceae bacterium | reverse complement strand
TCCACGGTGAACAGTTCGCACCTAGGGTCTGCGAGGACTGCCACGATGTGCACACCAAGGACTTCGCGCTGCGCGACTACCCGCACCGCGAGACCCACTGGCCGCTCAAGGGCGAGCATCGGCCGCTGGCCTGCGAGAAGTGCCATGGGGACGGTCCGACCGCCCACTACCTGCCGACGGCCCACGCGCGCTGCGACGACTGCCACAGCGATCCCCACGAGGGACAGTTCGCACCCAGAGACTGCGAGGAGTGCCACAGCGAGCTTGCCGCCGGCTTCGGTCTGGCGGGCTTCGACCACGACGAAACGGACTTCCCGTTGGTGCGGCGGCATGCCGAGGTCAGCTGTGTCGACTGCCACGGCGACGGCCCGCAGGGCACCTTTGCCTCATTGCCCTTCGATGACTGCGCCTCGTGCCACGACGACGCGCACGAGGCTCGATTTGCCCCTGATGCATGCAGCAGCTGCCACGTGGATGGGACCTGGGAGACCGAGTCCTTCGACCACAGCCGGACGGACTTTGTGCTGACGGGCAAGCACGAGCCGCTGCCCTGCGAGGACTGTCATGGAGAGGGAGATGATGCGGTCTGGCATCCGGTTGCCCATGGCACCTGCCGCGATTGCCACGTCGAGGACGACCCTCACGATGGCTCGATGGGGGCTGACGACTGCGCGGTCTGCCACGACACCGAGGGCTGGAAGGGGGCTGGCTTTGACCACGGCGCCCGAACCGACTTCGCTCTCGACGGGGCTCACCAGCCACTCGAGTGCAATGAGTGCCACGAAGACACCACCTTCAGCGGGCTGCAGACCGACTGCATCAGCTGTCACGAGTCGGACCATCCCGCCGACCACTTTGGCGACACCTGCGGCGAGTGCCATCAGACCGCAGCCTGGCTGCCCGCCACTCTGGGACCCAAGGGGCATGAGGCCACCGGCTACGAGCTTCCCGGGGCTCACCAGAGCGTGCAGTGCGATGCCTGTCACACGCCCGGGGTGCCTCACAGTGCGGCTCCGCAGGAGTGCGAGAGCTGCCATGCGGACACCGACCCCCACCGCAACCTGCTGGGCAACGACTGCGCCACCTGTCACGGCGAGACCGACTGGATGCGCACTCGCTGGCGCCACGCCAGTACCGGCTTTGCGCTCAGAGGCTCCCACAGACTCGCGACCTGCAACGACTGCCACGCCGCTGGCTACGTCGGCACGCCACGGGAGTGCGAGCAGTGCCACACCGGCTTGCGTCCTGCCGATGACATCCACGCAGACGCCCGCACTGCAGAGTGTGACGACTGCCATCGACCATTCGCATGGACACCGGCGTCCTATGCCCACGGAGGACAGCCATGATCCCCACCCCTGTTCGTCTGATGGCCTTCGGCGCCGCTGGCGGTGTCTGGTTTGCCGTGGCGGCGGTGTCCTGCAGCGCTCCAGACAGCGCCGAGATCAACACCTTCCCGCTGATTGGCAAGCACATCGACGTGAGCTGCAGCGAGTGTCACTTTGATGACCCCTTCGACGTGGCGCCCGACACCTGTGGAGGCTGCCATGAAGGTGAACAGGAGCCTGGGCACTACGAAGGCGAGTGCGGGAACTGCCACACGCCGCTGGGCTGGGGCGAGGCGATTGACCACGATCAGTTCTTCCCGACGCCCCATCGCGGGGTGTCTGAGTGCGTGGACTGTCACCTGGACACCCCAGACAACAGCACCTTCAGCTGCATCGACTGCCACGAGCATCGCAAGAGCGAGATGGATGACGAGCATCGGGGCGAAGTGTCGGGCTATCGGTGGGAATCCAATGCTTGTCTCGACTGCCACCCCGACGGCCGCGAGTGAAGGGCATGACCGGCACTGCTGTCCTGGGTCTGGTCGCGATGCTGCTGGCACCGACGGCGCGTGCACAGAGCACGGACCGGGACTACACGCGACTGTCGACCGGCATGCTCGGAGAGCATGTCTGGAGCACCGGAGACACCGCACTCGAGTGGTTTGCGGATGGGCGCGTTCGGACTGCGCTCGGCGGCGAGGACCCGTGGGGACAGTTTCGGTTTGCCGGGCGCTCCGGCGTGCGATCGCTGGGGGCGCCGGGCATGCTGAGGATGATTTTTTTCGT
>CAYYHT010001062.1:0-2122 GCA_964471355.1 uncultured Enterobacteriaceae bacterium | reverse complement strand
ACTTGCACATTGCGACGTAGCGGGGACGTGGGACGTCCACCCCGGACCCCGGCGGCTACGGCTACGGCTACCGTCCCCGGGTCTCCAAACCCGGGGGTGTTGGCGCGTCGTCCTGCGACCTCGATTTTGGCGCGGTGTACGGTGAGTATTACGCGCGCCACGTCAACGACAGCATCAAATTCTTCGTGGTGTTCCGCAGCGAGATGTCGCCACGCGGCGTCTCGGAATCGCTCAAGGCCGTCCTCGCTGGGCGGCGCACCGGCTCGCTTTTTCACCGTGAATTCGGGGTTTGCGGCGTGATACGTTGGCCTCATGTGCAACGTCGGGCAAACAGCGAACGAAGGCTTTGAGGGGCGGTCAAACGCCGATAATCTATCTTATGTCAACTATTTCAAGGGGTTACGAAGTATTGCTGGAGTGGCTGGCATCATGGGCCAACACAGCTCGCAGATCAAGTGTCGCGGCGGCCAGGGAAAGTGGAAACGCGTTGATAGTTCTTACCCGCTTTCCTATCCACCTCTCGGGTCTTCTTCAGGCCCGGGCAACCGATGAGTGAGATCCTGAAAGGAGACGGAACCGGGAAGGCCGACTAGATCTGCGCTCCTGCTGTCTGCTCATGGAGAATCCGATGAACCGCACACGTTTGGGCACTGCGATCGGCTCTCTGGCGTTGGGTATCCTCGCCCTCTTGCCCAGTACCGCCCATGCGGACACCCACGCTGCGACCAAACCAGCCGCAAAGCAGTTTGCCGTTTGGGCCGGAGGTGGTGTTGCATTCGTCCCGTGGAGCCTCGATGCAGGCGTGGCCTGGCTCCCGGTCGATTGGCTGGAATTGAACGCCGGTGGATGGTGGGGACGCAGGCCATTCGGTTGGTCGGACGCGGCCGAGACCACACAAATGGGTGGCTCAGCGAGGGCAAGGGCGTGGTTGTTCGAGAGGCATTCGGCTCTGCTTGAGGTTGGCCTCGGTGCCCGTCATGCGACCACCAAGTGGTGGGATGGGCTCACGAACGAAGACCGATTCTCGAAGCCAGACACGCCTCCGAGCGGAACCCAGTCGGGTTGGATGGGAAACGGCCACATCGGGGCTGGTTACGGCTACAGGGGTGGGGCGTCGTGGAGGGTGACGTTGGTCGGGGGGCTTGTCGTGCCGTTTGCTCAACCGTTGACCCGAGAGGAGTTGGGGAATGGATGCGGATTGGGCAACCCGCAGAACCCGGACTGCGTGGTCTACATGCCCAAGGATGAGTTCGTGACGCAGACCGAAATGAACCCGTACATGGAACTGACCGTGCAGTGGTTCGTGCTTTAGTTGTGTGCGGTGGCGATGGCGTCGCCCTTCGAGTCCCGCGATCAGACCTACTTCGCAAATATATTTCGCAAACGCCCGCTCCGCTACCCGCTACGGCTCACGGCTCATAGTCACAGCGTCGCTGATGGGTCACACAACGCTGGAAAAGCACTTGACCAAAGGTGGGGAGTCCGACTCCACAGAACCCGGGACCTGGCAGAGCCTTTGAAGAACCCGGTGCGGTTCACCAGTGGGTGCAACCCTTCTTTGGGTCACAGATGTCGATGGTGTTGGAGTCCCCGTCGTTGCAGTATCCGGGCGGAACAACGTCACCAATGCAGGTCCCAAAGTGACACCTATCCTTGAGCGTGCACTTGTTCTGGTCGTCGCATTTGTCCCCGTTGTTACGGCCGCTGCAGACGCCCTCTACTGCGTCATCCGAGTTCGGCCGTGACTCGACGTGATCGCTGCTTCCGATGTCGTGCGCGTCCACGTCGCCTGAGTCCTCTGGCGTTACTGTCGCGCGGCCGCCAGATGCCACGGAATCAGCGATTGCATCTCCAGCGTCGACGCTCTCGGTCCCAAGAGCGCCCACGTCATTTGACGTTGAGTCCGGCGTATCGGAACTAAGCGAGGACGGGGTTTTCAGGAACGGGCCACTCGACGAACGGCACCCAGGCGAAGTCACCATGACGGCCAAAAAAAGGAAGATGCGGCCATCGAAACTACCAGCCTCACGGCAGCATCTGCAGAGTGGCACCAAGCTTCGACAACGCTGAGGGGTAGGCATCGCAAAGGCATGGTGTCCGTAGTACCGAATCGACCGTCCGT
>CAYYHT010001061.1:0-2130 GCA_964471355.1 uncultured Enterobacteriaceae bacterium | reverse complement strand
ACTCAACAGCACTTCTGGCTTGCGCTTCATCGCGGCGATGGTGCGTGCTAGCAGGGCGGTTCCGTCCACACGGCTGCCGCGAATGAGCTGCTTTTGTTTGTCGGTCCAGCGCTCCGAGATGGGGGCGCCTGCGAGGTGGATGACCGCATCGACCCCTTCGAGCTTCGCCGCTTCGATCTCGCCCTTGGCTGGGGCCCACAGAATGTCTGAGTCATCGCTAATCTGGCGTCGAACGACGCGGCGAACCTGGTGTCCGCCCAGCTCCAGGAAGGCGCAGAGCTTTCGGCCGATGAAGCCCGTGGCGCCGGTGACCGCGAAGACTCTCGGTCCGGCTGCGGCGAAAGTCCGGTGGCGCTTGAGGTCCCAGGTCATGCGGTGGTGCCGCCACGCCCAGGCGCGTTCGAGGTTGCGGTTGGCGTAGGGGCCGCCAAAGGTCGAGCCCAGCAGCCCCCCGGGCAGGCGGTATTGGATGTGGTCGATCAACACCGAGCCGTCACCGTTGGCTTCGACCCGGTGGGTGTGGCGCCACTCGGCGAACGGGCCCTTGAGCTGGGTGTCGCGGAACTCTCTGGCGTCGGCATCGAAGCGGTCGATGACAGCAACCCAGGTCCGGCGAAGGCCGACGGTGACCTCGAAGACTTGTCGGGCCCCCTCGAAGACGCCGTCCCATTCCAGCACGCGCATCGGGTCCCAGGGCGGAGTCAGCCGCTCAAATGCCCCGGGCCTCATGTGATAGGCCCACACATCGCTGGGTGAGTCGGGGAGGGTCAGTCGGCGCTCGAAGACGGGCATGCCATTTGGCTAAGGCCCCAGTCGAACTCCGTCGATGTACACGTCTACAGGGGTGGTGACGGCCATGGGGTTGAGCAGCGGATCTTCATCGAGCACCAAGAAGCTGGCGGCGTAGCCAGGCTGTACGTGGCCTAGATCGGTCAGTCCCCAATACGCGGCCGGAGCGCTGGTGCCGGCGGCCAGAATCTCGGCGGGGGTCATGCCCGCCTGAGCCATGGCGGCGATCTCACCCGCGAGGATTCCCTGGGGATTTGTGTTGCCCTGGTCGGTGCCGTACAGGACCACAGCGCCTCGATCCCGCAGTGCTATCAGGTTGGCTCGGGTCACCGATCCGTTGCCGAATGCGACCAAGGTGGTGATGACGGCGCGGTCCGCAAAGGCATCGAGGGTGGTGTCGGACATGGGAGAGGTGGGGGTGTGGGCCAGCACATCGACTCCTGCGGTGGCAGCGACCATGGCCGTGGCGTCCGATGTGGCGTGGCTGGCGACCTTCAAGTCCAGCTCGTGGGCGCGATTGGCGGCAGCAAGCAGGGCGGCGAAGTTGAGCTGGTTTCCACCGGTGACCGGCAGCTTGATGACGCCCGCCCCCATGCCGTGCAGGTCGGTCACGGCTTGTGCTGCCTGGTCGGCACCGGCGCACTCCAAGCCGTAGCCTCCCGAACCCCAGCTGAGTGTGGGATAGCCGCCCATCGCCGTGACCATCGGGCCGGCGGCAGTGACCCGCAGTGGGCCGGTGTCGGTCGAGAAGATCGACGTGGGAGCGGCCAAGTCGACTGCGGCGGCGATGCCTCCTGCCGCCATGGCGTGGGGCACGGGCCGGTAGACGATGTGCACGTGGCTGTCGATGAACGCCGGCACGATCCATCGCCCCTCGGCGGGCACGATGGTTGGGGTCGTGACGTCAGGTGTGTCACCGACCGAGACGATGACGCCGTCGCGTACCAGGATGTCGGCGTCACCAAGGCCCACAATCTGCGCGCCGGAGATCAAGAACTCAGGTGCAGCAGCGGTGTCAGCGGGCGCGGCCGAATCGGTGGGGGCTGGTGGATGAGCGGCGGTACAAGCCAGAAATAGTGGGAGCCACATGAGTCCTCCGTGGGGATGTACCTCAAGCTACGGAGCGCCGTCTCCGTCGGATCACCAAGCTGACGATGAATAGAAATGGGAGGATCCTGACCCCTGCTGGCGACGCGGTGGTGCTGCACTCACAGCCGGCGCCTCCCGTCAGGCGCGAGACTCGAGGACCCTCGACCGTGTCGGTGTCGGTGTCGGTGTCCGCGTCGGCATCCGTGTCTGTGTCTGTGTCTGCGTCTGCGTCGGTGTCGGTATCGCTGTCCG
>CAYYHT010001060.1:0-2132 GCA_964471355.1 uncultured Enterobacteriaceae bacterium | reverse complement strand
GTCAGCGGAGATAGGACCTGCCATCGCTGGCTGGCGCGCTCTAAAGCGTGAGCTGGACCCCGACGGTCGCTTGAATCCTGGCCGTCTGTATATAGACGTCCCGCCCGATGACCCCGCCCACGCGCCGCCGCTCCATTCGGACGATGGATTGAGTCGCGTTCCGCTGGGGTCCGGACTGCCTGACGATGCCATGTTCCCGTGGGAGCAGTTGCCGGCCCCGCCGCGATGGCAGCGTGATCCCTGGCAGACCGGCTGGACCGAGGTGTCCGGGGTGGTCGACGGACGCTTGGCGGTTTTGGGGCGCGGTCCGCGTTCTGCAGCGGGACCAGATCTGCGTTCGTGGCTGGCACAGGCCGGGTCGGATGTGAAAGTGACGGTGGCCACTGCGCCTGTGGGGCCTCGATGGATGGGCGAGGGACGGCCCGACAATGCGTGGGCCGTGGCCCAGCAGCTGTTGAGGTCGGATCTGAGGCCGGCGGTGTTGACTGTCGAGCAGGGAGTATTGCGGGTCGGATTTCGCGGGCCGGCTGCTGCAGCCATGGGGAAAATCGCTAGCGCGAGGGTTCGCGGTGGGTTGACCGAGTCCCCCTACGAGGTCTCGCAGCTGCCTTCAGTCGATCTCGAGGCCTGTTCACTGCATGACCCGGGGGTTGTCTCGGTCACCCTCACGGGCGCTTGGAGGAGGAAGTCATGAGCGCTTCACTGTCGACCTGCGCCCTGTGTCCAAGGTTGTGCAGGCCTGCGTGTCCCGTGACCACGGGCACCGCCCGCGAGGCAGCGGTGCCCACCCAGATCGCCGGCATTCTGTTGCAGCATTCGCGCGGGGAGGTGACGCCAGCTCTCGCCGCCGAGGCCGCATCGTTGTGCGTCGATTGTGGCGCCTGCCAAGAGCACTGCCACATCCACCACCCGCTGCCCGAGCTGCTGCGAATGGCGCGTGGCCAGCTTCTGCCCACTCCGTCCATGGAGGCGCTTCAAGCGGTCGAGGGCGAGGGGAGCTTGATCGTGGTCGAGTCTGATGAGCGGCCGCTCGCCCGTGCAGTTGCCAAGCGCCTTGGCACGTCGGTTCGCCGCTGGCCGACTCGCGATGCATTTGGAGCAGCTGCTGTGGAGCATGACGTGTGGTCCGGTCGTGCCCAGCAGCTGCGTGATGTCGTCGGAGAGGCGACGGTGATCGTTGCCGACGGGGCCGTCGCGCACGCGCTGGATTCCGCCGGTGTGGCCACCAAGTGGCTTCACGACCACCTGGCCGTGGACGGGCTGCTCAACAGCTGTCGCTCGGGAGGGACTCCGGGCCCGACAGCGTGCTGTGGAGGCGCCGGTCCCCTGAAGAGGGAACACCCTAGTGACGCAGAGATTCTTGGCAAATGGTGGTTGGACCGGGCGGAACCGGCGCGCTACGCCGACAGTCGCTGTCGCAACCACCTGAGAAGTTGCGGTGGCGAGGTGACCGATCTTGTTGACGAGCTGGTGGGGGACCTGCAGTGAAGGCGACCAAGAACGACAGTGAGCGTGTGATCGTCATCCTCAATCCACGCTCCGCTGGTGGAAAGACGGGTACCAAAGTCGGCGAGATTGAGCGCTCGCTCGATCGCTGGTTTGCCCGCAGCGAGATTCGCCTGACCAAGGCGCCCGGACATGCCACGCAGCTCGCCGCCGATGCCATTGCCGAGGGCGCCGACATTGTGGTCGCGGCAGGAGGAGACGGCACGGCTCACGAGGTCAGCAACGGGTTCTTTGACGCAGACCAGCCCCGCAGCTCGACGGTCATTTTCTCAGCCATCCCGGCAGGCACGGGCAGCGATCTGGTCAAGACGCTGAACATGCCGCGGGACATCGACGATGCGATCGCGACCATCGCCCACGGAAAGACCCTGCAGAGCGATGCCATCTACGCCACCTACACCAAATTCGACGGCAGCGAAGGGTCGCAGATCTGCATCAATGTGGCGGGCTTTGGCATGAACGGCGAGGTCGTTCAGCGCGTGAATCAGTCGAGCAAACGCTTCGGCGGGACCGTGGGCTTTGTCACAGCGACGGTCAGGGCCATGGCGTCGTACACCCCGCCCATCGTCGACCTCGAGTGGACCGACAGCCGAGGTGGCACGGGCTCGTGGCGTGGCGACATCTTC
>CAYYHT010001059.1:0-2134 GCA_964471355.1 uncultured Enterobacteriaceae bacterium | reverse complement strand
CGTCCACCTGGCATTCCGCGACGGCGAACGCTTGGCCCAGGCCGTCCGAGATGACGCAGGCGAGCAAGGCGTTTGTGCTGTTCAACAGCGGGCCACTTGCGAGTGCTGGTTGGCACGGCACGTCCTCGATGAACCTGCGGCTATTTGCCGAACGAAACAACGGTGCTGGTGCCTATACGGCCGTCATCGAAGGGCTGCGCATCTTGCGCCAGCTGCAGTGAAGGAGGACCGATGGCTTTCGACCCGGATGTGATGAGTCTGATGGGGCTTGCGGGCAGTGTTCCGCTTGAGACGTATCTGCGTGAGAGGGCTGACGGAAAAATGGACCTACACGTGCGTGGTCGGCTGCTTGGGGCGTTTTCGTTTGAAGAGCTGCTGCAAAAGCGCGTGAGCGTGGATGCGACGGTTGGGTCGGAGCGTCTGACGGTTGTGCCCGCCGTTCCGTAGGAGGGCAGATGGTCAGGATCGAAAAGCTAAAGAAGGTGACGAGCCTCAAAGACCTTTCGAACGTGGGCGTGGAGGTCGGTGCCGTCACAGACGTCGGGTTGGATATCGCCGCAACGGTGTCTCAGACCATCGACGGGAGCATCACCAAGCAGCTCGGCGGAGCGCCTTCGGTGGTGACCGCTGCCGACGGGCGCTCCAGCGACGCGAAAGGCGTGCAAGCCAAGGTCATCGCCACGGCCGGTGTGGCGGCGGACGCTCCTTCAGTGGCGGTGGAGCACGATCTCCAGGCCGCGGGGGCGCCGCTCGCCTCGAGCAAGCCGTCGATCAAGCCGGGAGTGTCGGTAAAGCTGACCGGTGGGGCCGAGACGCAGAAACTGCAGCGGACCGGTACGGTGACAGGCAATGCCAAGGTGAAGCATCAAATGGCGGGTGCGAGCATGGCGTCCAGCAGTACCATGGGGCGATTGCATGGGCTGGTTCGCGTTGGACAGGAGGAACGCCAGCGACGAAAGGCGAAACTGTCGAAGCGAAGAGATGTGAGTGAGGGCTGTGGCTGCCACGAGCCAAAGTCGGTGTCGTGCGCGTGCACTGGACACGTCATGTTCGCTGATGAGAGGAGGGCGGGTGCAGAATTACGCTATCAATACCCCAGCGACGCTCCTTCTCAGGCCAACAGACAGCCGGTCTTCGCAACAATTGGCGGCCAGGCTGGCGCCGACCTGACAGGCGTCCCGCTGGCCGTCACAGCGGCATCGGACTCCCCGCCTGCCGAGTCCGTGAGCGGAGCGCCGCCATCCACCGGTCCGGCGCAACTTGCGGGACTCTCAGTGGCTGCTGATTCACCGAAGGCTCTGGGTAGGGCGGTCGGCAGTGAACCGTTGTTTGGCGTTGATTTTCCCGTTGGGAAGGTCTTCGACCTCGGCAGGCCTGTCCACCAATTGTCCGCCGCTGCTGAGATGACCATGCGGGGGGAGTTTACGTTTGATGACCCCATCAAGGAAATTATTGAGTCCGAGGACTTTGGTGGCCCCGATGAACCACCGATTCTTACCGACGTTGTACTGGACGACGGTAGCGTCCCAATGCCGCTCACGCTCGGTGGGCCTGGCGTTCGTCAGTCAGTCGACCTGGCGCCGCCAGGGCACAACTTCGTGACGCGGGGAGACGGCACAATAGTTGACTGCACCCCGGTGCATCGTGCATGGGTATGGCACCCCCCTCGTCGGCTATCCACCGGTCCACCCGCCATTCGGACCGTATCCAACCCAACGGGAATGTCACCCGAGGATGTATATCTAATGCTGCAATCCGCATTGGACGACTTGGTTGATGGAAACGCAGACATCGTAGAGATTCCAGGAGGGCTTGTTTACGTCATTTCGGAGCCGCTGACGCTCGGTGATCATGACCAACCAGTCATCAGCAACTTCATTATTAGAGGAGTAGGCACGACGAACCCTGTGATCAAGATGCGCGGCTCGAACACTGTCATCGACGAATCAACGCTCGACATCAATCGCTTGGAGGTCCTTTCTCTCACTCGTTGTTCCAACTTTTTGATTGAAGGAGTCGATCTGCATGGCAATCGTAATGAGTGGCCAGATGAGGAGGAGTTTGCGGTTGGAGGCGGTCCCGCTTCATGGGCAAATCTTCGTCTTGCAGGTTGTCATGATTTTTGGCTTGAGAA
>CAYYHT010001058.1:0-2139 GCA_964471355.1 uncultured Enterobacteriaceae bacterium | reverse complement strand
CCCTACGGTGACGCCATCGCCGTCGCCGACGGCTTGGGGAGCGTCGCCCGTGCGCGGGAGGCCGCCCACGCTGCAGTTCACCTGGCTCTCGGTCCGCTGCGCGACAATATTCAGGCAGGACTCAGCCCCAGGCACCTTCCGGCACTAGCCCAGTGGCTGTGGCGCGAATCGCCAGGTGAAGACCCCGAGCTCAAGACAACACTGCTCTTCGCGGTGCAGACCCGTTGCTACACCGTGGTAGGTCGCGTGGGCGACGGGCTCGTGCTGTGCCCACAGATCCCCGAGCTGCTCCCGAGCGGGCGTGGCAGCTACGGCAACAGCACCGATGCGCTGCCCAACCAGCGGCTTCACATCGCTGTGGTGCCGCGCAACAGCACTGTCTTGCTCGCCACCGACGGCGTGAGCGACGACCTCAAGCCAGGTACCGAGCCGGACCTCTGCGCCAAGCTCAGCGAGCTGGTGCAGGCCGATGGGGCCACTGCGGCCTCCGCCCAGATCTCGTCGTGGCTCACGGACTGGATCACCCCGCACTCCCACGACGACCGCTCCCTTGCCCTACTCCTCGGACGCAGCCTATGAGCACCACCACTGGTCACACGCTCCACACCACCACCGGTGAATCCTTCACCCTTGGAAAGCCCATCGGGCGCGGTGGACAAGCCGCGGTCTATGCCATCAAGGGACACGACGGCCTGTGCGCCAAGGTCTACAAGGGCGTGCCAGCCAATAGAGTACTGAGCGTACGCCACCGCCTGGACACGCTTCGGCGCCTGGACGGAACTGCCAATCTCGTGCTGCCCCAGAAGGTCTTCGAAGTACCGGACCTGGGCTACATCATGGAGCGCGTGCCCAGCCAGGCGCGCCCACTCTCTCACTGGGCTGTCTGCAACAACGCAGATGTAGCTGAGTTCTACGCAGAGACGGGCGGACTACGCGAACGGCTCCTAGTCGGAATCGAGCTGGCGCGGGCTTTTGGCGATCTACATGCCCGCGGCCTTGCCTATGGAGACCTGTCCTTCGACAACTTGCTCTTGGTTGGCGACCGCCGCCCCGAGCTGAGACTCATCGACTGCGACAACCTCACGGTCGACGGTGTGAGCCGGTCCAACATCCAAGGCACGCCGTGGTTCATCGCCCCCGAAGTGCTGAGCGGCACCGAGCTACCGTCGCAATACAGTGACGCTTGGTCGCTGGCCGTGCTGCTGTACCACCTCCTCGTGCTCACCCATCCCTTGTTGGGTGACACCGTGCGAAGCAGCGAGCCCGCTGCTGAGGAGGCCGCACTGGCTGGCCGTAAAATTGAGGGCGGCCTGCTGCCTTGGGTGGACCATCCCGACGACAAGGGCAACCGAACCAAGCTGGGTCTACCGCGCGGTCTCGTGCTGTCAAAGAAGCTGCAGCAGACCTTCCGCGACGCGTTTGAAGCGGGCCTCGTTGACCCCCACCGGCGGCCGAGCGAAGGGCGCTGGCTCGAGGTGCTACACGGCGCGCTCGACGCGACGATGAGCTGCCCAAAGTGCAGAAACACCTGCTACTTGGCGGGGCGCTGCCCTTGGTGCAACGGGACGTTGACCAAGCCGGCAGCACTCGTGCTCCATCACGGAGACGGCCGCCGTCCAATGCTGGTCGAGAGCGCCCGCTACCTCTACCCTCGCCACCTGCGCTTCCGCGGCGGTGGGCTAGGCGATGAGCCACTGGCCCTGGTGCGCTGGCGCGGCGGCAACCTCGAGATCACACCGCGCGGCGACTCCCGGTTCAACTACGAGGTAGACAAGGAGTGGAAGGCGCTGAAGGGCAACCCCATCGTTCTGCCGCCCGGTCACTCCTTCCGCCTGCGCCTGCCAGCCGAAGAAACGGTCCGCGTCACGATCTACCCCCCAGGAGTACGTCGATGAATCTGCTCGACCATGCGCACGGCACTTCCTACGAGGCCTACGCCCGCCTACCACAGCCAAAGCAGGGGCTGAGCGGCCCCGCGACCCTTCACAGAAACAGCTCGAGCCACTACGCACAGCAACAAGGCCATCGATGTGAACTGCTCCCCCACGACCGCGCAGCGCTAAACACCTTTCGTACGCTGCTTGAGAGGACAGGAAGTTCAAAGGCCCTTTCCGGCCCGAGCCTCTCCACCCGAGCACA
>CAYYHT010001057.1:0-2142 GCA_964471355.1 uncultured Enterobacteriaceae bacterium | reverse complement strand
CGGTCTGGTCAGCCGCGCCCGTTCCGATGAACACTGCTGCGTTGTCGCTGAGCGGCACGTCCCGGTCGAGTGGCCAGGAGAAGACATAGGCCGCGCCAGGTCCTCCGGTCGGTGAGCCGATGACCAGATCGTCCAGGCCATCGCCGGTCACGTCGTTGCTCATGTCCATGGCTTGGGCAAAAGCTGGCGAGTCGCCGATGATCTGCCCGGTGGAGTCCGCCAGGTAGTCCAGCGAGGCGCACACATCGATGGTGCCGTCGCAGTCGTTGTCGCGGCCGTCGTGGCAGACCTCGCGAGTACCGGGCACGTCCTCGTGGTCGTCGTCACAGTCGGTGTTGTCGGCGACAAAGTCCGCGGGCGCGTCGCAGCCATCATGGGCATCGGCGCTGCTGTCGCCGTGTCCATCGCCGTCCTCGTCCGGGTACATCGGTGGACCCAGGTCCAGGTCGGGGTCGTCGTCGTCGGACAGGCCATCGCAGTCCTCGTCGAGGTCGCCGTCGTCGCACACTTCGGTGTTCAGCGGTGAACGGCGGGCGTCGTTGTCGGCGCAGTCTTCGCAGTCGGGGGAGCCGTCTGCATCGGGGTCTTCGAGTCCGGTGCCACCATCACAGTCGTGGTCCAGCTCGTCGCAAAGCTCTTCGGCATCGGGGTGCACGGTGGCATCGGAGTCGTCGCAGTCCTCGCCGCCGGCATCGACGTTCAAGTAGCCGTCGCCGTCCGCGTCGCTGGGGTCACCGCCACCGCCGTTGCAGGCAACCAGCGCAACGAGGGCGAGCGGGCGCACGCTACTTGGTGCCAAATGCGGGTTCGCGCTCAAGCACCAACAGTCCGCCGCCTCCGCCAGCACTCGCCGACGCCAGCGACCGGAAGCTCTTGAGCTCGACCAGGCGTCCGCACAGGTGCACGGGGGTGCCCTTCTTGGGGCTCTTCAACAGCTCGCCAGCCAGGTCGTCTGGGGCCAGCACATAGGGGAACTCCCAGCCATCCTTGCCTTCGAGCACAAAGCGCACGTAGCCGCGGCGATAGAACTTGGGAATGTCCGGGCTGCGCATCTCGGTGTACATGCGCCTGAAGGTGGCGTCGGTGCAGATGCGTTTCTCGTAGACGGCCTGTGCGGTCGTCTTGGCCAACAGCACGCTGTAGTCGATGTCGACGTAGGTGTTGTCTTCGGCGGTCGCAGTGGAAGCGAACAGGCAAGCAGCGAGGAGCATGAGTCTCATGCACGCTCAATAATCCTTGGGCGGCTCGTCGGGCACTTCGATGATCGGCGGCCACGAGATGCTGCGACTCGCCACCTGCGTCGTCAGCGTATTTGGGGCTGTGAGCGCCAGGTGTTGAGCGGCCAGAGGCAGGTTTCGAAGCCGGTGATAGATGGCCGTCACTCGAATTTCTTCTGTGCGTGCCAGCTCGTCGGCTCGAAAGTGGAAGTGGAGCTCCCGCTTCTCGTCGGGTCGCAGCGTGTTGTCGCTGACCTCGGTGGCCGGTGATCTGACGACGCGAGAAATCCACTGGCTCTTGCTGTCGAGCGCCTGGCCGTTGCCATCGATGGCGGTGGCGATGACTTGGAGTGCTCGGGCTGGATCCGCTGTGGGAAAGCGATGTCCCGCCTGGTTGGCCAGCGTGACCGAGATGCCCTGCGTGGTCGGAACCGGGGCCCGCATGGTGACTGCAGCTTGCACCGTGTCGTCATCCCAGGCTCCGGGCCAGGTGTGCTTTCTGCCGGCGACGCGGGTGCCGCCCGGGACCATCGGACGCATGGCGATGGGCATGTGGCAGTCCACGCAGTCTGTGCTGCGCCCGGTGATGGACTTCCACACTCGCCATTCGACGTGCGTGTCGGCCAGTGGCCGCTCGAGCTTTGACTTTGCCGGTTCGACGGTCTGGTGGCAGGGCAGGCAGAGTCCCGGGTCGCCGAAGTCGGGCTGGTGCAGCACCGCGTGGGGTGCGTTCGAGACCGGATGCGGTCCCGCGATGCTGCCATCGACGATGTGGCAGGCCACGCAGGTCACGCCCTCGTTGCGCAGCGCCTCGTCGTAGGTGGGGTTGGGGGTGCTCTTGCCGACGATCTGTGGCTCGAGTTGGGCGGGTCCGGTTGTGATCTCCGGCTGCTGATTCTGGAGTGGACTGTGGCAGTTGCGGCAT
>CAYYHT010001056.1:0-2152 GCA_964471355.1 uncultured Enterobacteriaceae bacterium | reverse complement strand
CTGATCCCACACCGCCATCCGGGGAACCGCCCCGAACTGGACCAGGACCTGGTTCATGCCGCCCAACACGTCATGAGCGGCGCGGGTGGGGACCATCCACGCACCGATCAGCCGGGAGAATCCGCACACCCCGGCCACCACCCACAACTTGTCGCTCTGGCCATACCCCAGCGGGATCTTCACATCGGGCTGCCACAGATCCCACTGCGCCAACTCGCCCGGCCGATACGACGTGCGCTGGGCCGGATCGGGCGGCAAGAACAGGGGCCGCAGTTCCCGGACCCGATCGCGCAGCACCGTGATGCCGAACTCCCAACCGATGCGCTCCGCGATCACCGTCGCCGGCATCTCCGGGAAGTCCGCCAACAACGCCCGGATCTCGGCCTCCACCACGTCGACACGCGAGCCCGGACCCTGACGCTCATATCGCGGCGGCTCCGCCGAACGCACCGCCGCTCGCACCGTGTTACGCGAGATCCCCAGCCGCCTCGCGATCGTCTTGACCCCGAGCTCCTCGGCGAAATGGAGCCGACGAATCTCTGCCCAGTCCTCCACGCTGATCATCCTCACTTCCTCCTGGCCCACGACGACGTCGCGCCAGGCTTCGAAATCCATCACTGCCAGTGGTGGACCCGACCAGGAAGGGGTCAAGATTCGAGCACCGATAAGGGGTCAGTATTCAGCCGCTGTCGACACCTAGGCCTCCTCCGTGACTTCTGTTCGCATGTCACAGCGAGCCGCGACATGCTTCTGGGTAGTGAGAGGGCGTGCGGCTCGGTTGCCGCTGGTTCTCGGCGGAGGTGGGGAATGTGAGTCGGATGAACTGGGATCGGTTGCAGAGCCGCGATCGTATGAGGGGTGGTCGTTCCGACGCAGAGATGGCAGAAGACCGCGATGATGCGTGGTTTCAGCGGGAGATGGAACGAGAATCACTCCGCGGAGTGGGCCGCTACGGCCGTGGTCGTGCTCCAGCGCCGCCCGCCAGACGGTCCGGCAAGCCGAAGACGAAGACAACCAAGAAGAAACCTCAAGGCTCGGGGCCAAAGGAAGCGACAGGCCCAAAGCCCCGCAAGCCGAGGTCGGCGGCGGTGAAGATGCCAGTGGGGGCGAAGAAGAAGCGCCCGGCCCCAAAGGTGGATGAGCTCGCTGAGCGGTTAGGCATTACTGCTGCAGAGATTACAGATGCTCGACGAAACGACGCCACGGCCTCAACCGGCCTCGGCGGTATGACCAAGAGCGAGAGACGCGAACGAGCTGCCGCCCGACTCGGCATCACCAAGAGAGAACTGGAGATGGTGCGGTCGGCGCTGGCGGGATCGGTTGATCCCGCTGAGGCGGTCAGGGTTTGCATGTTGATCCAGACCGTGGCTTCTCGAACCGGCTTGGCAAACAGCAAGGCCGCCGTCACAAGTGCGGCGGACACGACAAAGAGTCGATCTCGAAAGCCCACCGAGCGGAAACGAGTCCGGAGCAGCAAGCAGGCGACCGACCCGGTGAAGGCGAAGAAGGGCAGGGCGGGAGAGCGCGAGGCAACGGTATTCGTGACGATGTGGGGCAATGTCGCACATCTCCACCATGACTGCCATAGCGCTCGTGGATTCCGTCACGCCCAGGAACCTGATCCCCTCATCTATCGAGTGCCGGTCAAGGACCCGAGCTGTAGAGGTCGTCGGGTTTGCGGTACGTGCAAGCGAATGGACGGGCGCAAGGGCGAGAAAGTCGAGCAAGAGCTGCGCCGCATGCACGGCGCTGCGTTCGACGAACGCGACTGGGAGCGCCACGGATGGTCACGTCCCAAGCCCCAAGGACAGCCGATCAACTCGAAGACGGGCCGCTGATTCTTGGCGTCTCAGAAGCTCAGGCCACCGCCTCGAAGACGACCGGCGACAGCGTCACGGGCGAGGAGGGCTTTGAAGTTCTTCTCGCTCGCAAACCCGGCGCCACCATCACGGGACGCTGAGACCCGCGTTTGTGAGATCCTCGATGTGAACGTCACGGTCTGGCCGTACGTGCATATGGCGAGCTACTGCGACTGAAGAGATCAATGGCGGCGAACGACAAGAACACCGACCCCTCCCAAATCACGACGGGCGCGCTTGTCTCACGATTGCAGGCAGGGGACCGGCTCGCCGCATACGAGGCAAGACGCCGG
>CAYYHT010001055.1:0-2153 GCA_964471355.1 uncultured Enterobacteriaceae bacterium | reverse complement strand
TCGCGGGGTTGGATTCCCAGCCGATCGAGCAAGTCGGGTTCGACGCCCGGCTCGTCGCCCTGACCACGAAGCATCACATTGGAAACATGCAGTGCCAATCGACCTCCGCAGCATGGCCCACCCCCAATAACGGGATAGTCGGTGGGCCTTTGCCACTCCATACTGAGGAAACCGAAATGGCACTGCGCATCGCGATCAACGGCTTTGGTCGCATCGGCCGCAACACCCTCCGCGCCTCCTGGGACCAGGACGACGTCGAGATAGTTCACATCAACGACCTGACCAGCGACGACATGCTGGCCTACTTGCTCAAGAATGACAGCGTTCACGGACGCTGGCATGAAGAGGTGTCCGCCGGCGACGGCGGCATCCACGTTGGTGGCAAGTTCATCCCTGTCACCGCCCAGCGCGACCCAAGCAAGCTTCCCTGGAAGGCTGCCGAAGTCGACATCGTTCTCGAGTGCACCGGCGCCTTCGCGACCCGCGATTCCGCAGCAGCACACCTGACCGCTGGCGCTCGCAAGGTCATCATCTCTGCGCCCGGCAAGGGCGTCGACGGCACCTTCGTGGTCGGCGTCAATAGCGACCAGATCGACACAAGCAAGCACCACGTCGTCAGCAACGCTTCGTGCACAACCAACTGCCTGGCCCCGACGGCCAAGGTGCTCGATGACCTGGTCGGCATTGACCACGGCCTGATCACCACGGTGCACGCGTACACCATGAATCAAAACCTTCTAGATGCTCCGCATCGCAAGGGCAAGTTCCGCCGCTCTCGTGCCGCCGCCCTGAACATGGTGCCGACGACCACAGGGGCCGCCAAGGCTATTGCGCTCGTGCTGCCACAGCTCGAAGGACGCCTCGACGGCATGGCCATTCGCGTACCGACACCCGATGTGTCGCTGGTGGACCTCGTCTTCACTGCCAAGCGTGACACGACGGCCGAAGAGATCAACGAGGCCTTCCGCGCTGCCGCCGCAGGCCCCCTCAAGGGCGTGCTGCAGGCGCTGGACGAACCGTTGGTCAGCTGCGACCTCGTCGGCAATCCGCACAGCGCGATTGTGGACCTCGAACTGACCAAGGTGATCGGCGGTCGCGTCGTCAAAGTCCTGGCTTGGTACGACAACGAGTGGGGTTTCAGCAACCGCATGCTCTCTCTGGCACGTCTCATCGGAGCCCAATGATGGCCAACCGACTTCCCATCCTCGACGACCTCGATTTCGAGGGCAAGATCGTCCTGTGCCGCGTCGACTTCAACGTGCCGCTCAAGGGCGGCGTCGTGACGGACGACACCCGGATCACCGCGTTTCTGCCCACTCTGAAGCACATTCGGGACACAGGCGCACGGGTGGTGCTGTGCAGCCACCTGGGTCGTCCAAAGGGCAAGCGTGATCCCTCACTGTCCCTGCTGCCAGCCGCCGCCAAGCTTGCCACCCTGATCGATGCCGAGGTGATCTTCGCTCATGACACCGTGGGGGACGAAGTCGCAGCCCTGGCCCGTGAGCTGCCCGATGGCGGAGTGATGGTCGTCGAAAACCTACGCTTCGACTCACGCGAAAAGGCAGGAGACGACGAGTTCGCCCGAGATCTCGCCGCACTCGCCGACGTGTTCGTCTGCGATGCCTTTGGTGCCATGCATCGCGAGCACGCTTCGATCACTGGCGTGTGTGAGCACCTTCCTTCGGCGGCCGGACTGCTGGTCGAGAAGGAAATTGAAGCGCTGTCCAAGCTGACCGGCCGGGTCGACCACCCATTCGCCGCGGTGTTGGGTGGGGCCAAGGTCGCCGACAAGACCTCCGTGGTTGAAGCCCTCGCCAAGCGGGTCGATCACATCTTTATCGGCGGCGCGATGGCCAACACCTTTCTGCACGCACGTGGGGTCAGTGTCGGCGCATCCCGCATCTCATCCGCAAGTGTCGATGCGGCCCTCGATGCCCTTGATGCTTGCGATGCCGCCGGCGTCGAAGTGCACTTGCCGGTCGACTTCGTGGTCGCGGACCGATTCGCTGAAGACGCAGAGCCAAAACCCGTGGTCGACATCGACCCGGACGACATGGCCCTCGACATCGGCCCCGAGACCGTCGCCAACTGGTCAGAAGTGCTGGCTGACTGCCGTACAGTCTTCTGGAACGGCCCGATGGGCGTGTTCGAGT
>CAYYHT010001054.1:0-2156 GCA_964471355.1 uncultured Enterobacteriaceae bacterium | reverse complement strand
GCCGTCGGCTCACCCGCCAGCAGACTCGGCGAACCACTTCACAAAGCCACGCGTCTTGCTCGCCCGAAGCTTCGACGTGGACGCAATGCGCTGTCCCTGCCATGGCCGGCTCACGGTCCGTCAAATCGTGCGAGGAGTGTGGGTTGCTGGTCGCCTCCTGAAGTTCTTGCTGCCCACCCCCGGGCACGACAACGAGCTGTTCACCGCTTGGCCAAAGCCCGAACCGAGACAGCTCGCCTGAGCTTCCCCGCCTCGACGGCGGGATGGACCCGTGCGCCTCGAAGCCGAGTACCGCCCTGAACTTGCCATAGCACTCCATATCGGCGCGCGGAAACGGGCTCGCGGGGGCCGGGATGGGAGCGAATGTGCCGGTCTGATGCACTCGGTTGGACAGACCCGGGGCCGGTGGGGTGACTCGCCGGTCTACCCGACCTCAGCGGGGTGATGTGGGTGAAGTGACGGGTTATGATGGGCTTAAGCAACGCCCGACCACCTCCTCCTCGGTGAAATCATGGCAAGCAAGTCGCAGGCACAGACCTCTGATCGCCCGGCAAAAGAACAGGCTCCCGAGTCCGCCTCGGCGGACCAAGAAGGCGCCGACAACAGTTGGACCGCCTCGCTCATGGGCATGGGCGGGGACCTCATGGATGGCACCGCCGACGTGCTGGGCGGGTTTCTCGGTGAGGCCGAAGAGGAGCAGAGCGACGACGACGGCTCCGGTGCCCGTGAGGGGGCCATCATCGGTGGTGTGGTCGGCCTGTTGACCGGCGGCGTGAGCGGTGCCGTTGCTGGCGCTACCATCGGCGGGTACCTGGGTGCCGTGCTGTCCGACAACCCGGAAGCCGAAGCCACACTGGGGCGAGAGTCTCTCGAGGGCGAGCTCGAGAAGCTGGACGAGCTGCCCGAAGAAGAGCGGGAAGCCATCCTCGAGCGCGTCGAGAACCTCGAAGGCGATGCACTCGTCGCCGACATGAAGATGATCGGCGATGCGCTCAAAGCGGCCAATCCGGCCCGTGCCATGCATGCGCTCGCAGGTGTGCAGGGCATCATCAACAGCCAAGAAGGAGCCGAGGAACGGCTATCGCCCGAGGTTGTGGCGATGATGGTCGGAGGCGTTGCCGAGGCACGCACCGACTCCGAGCGAGGACAGGAAGGGATCTTGGGAGCCGGGCAGGCCCGCGGCTCCGCTCAGGCGCTGCTCGACATGAGTGAGCAGGACTACGCCGCCACCCGCGCATCGCTGGGCATCGCCGGGTTGGGCGAGGACGGAGAGCAGGTCGAGGGTTCCGATGCCGGCGCCGAGCAGGCCCTGATCCTCAAGGCGGTGTCTGCACGCCAATCCGCTCTGTCCGATGAGGACGGGCGCGCCGACGCCATGAGTGACATCACCGGCTTCGCGTCGGACATCCGCGGCGAAGAGCGATCCGAGCTCATTCGCACAACAACGTCGATCGACATCGATGACGCCAACACCCGCGACTTCGACCCGCGGAACATCGCAGCCGGCGGCGACACCGAGGTCGACAACGACGGAATGTTCCAGCGGTTCAGCGACTCCTGCGGACCCACCTCGGGCCAGATCATCCACGCCGAGCAGGACCCGGTCTTTGCCCGTGGCCTGCACGACGGTGGCGAGTTCGACAGCGCATCCCCGACCTCCGACTTTGCGCTCGAGCAGCAACAAATCCTCACTGAGGGTGGCGGTACGGCCGTCACGCGTCTGGGCGGTCAGGCCAAGAAGAACCTGCCCGATGCCCTCGACAACGCCGAAATCGACGGGGTCATCACCGCCGCGCAGCGCACCCTCATCGACCAGTTCGTTGCTGGACAAGAGATCAGCGCCAAGCAGCAGAAGTCCCTCGACTCGGCATTTGCCGCGGTCCGCAAGTCGAATGACGGATCGCCGACCGAGGCTGAAGTCGAGGCCATGGGCAACGACGGCACCAAGGTAGGCAAGGGCATGAGCATCGGTGCTGCAGTCAAGGCCGCTCAGCCCGTCGACGAGTTCACCTTCGAGACCAATTCGGCGGGCTCGGGACCCAGCAATGACCAGCTCGACGGCATTGAAGCTGCGTTGATAGACGGCCAGGACGTGGGCTTGCGCATTGGCTACGCCGCGGGCGGTGGGCACGGACTCGCCCTGACCGATGTGCGAA
>CAYYHT010001053.1:0-2158 GCA_964471355.1 uncultured Enterobacteriaceae bacterium | reverse complement strand
GCTCGAGGCTGCGGGCGCTGCGGTCCGGGTGCACCCCATCACAGACAGTGCTGAAGCCTGGATGAAGGACGTCGACGCGGTCTTCGTCAGCAACGGCCCCGGTGACCCCGCGGCGCTTCCCGCGACCATCAAAGAGCTGAAGAAAGTGGTGGGCACCGTGCCGACCATGGGCATCTGCCTAGGTCATCAGCTGCTGGCGCTGGCGCTGGGCGCAAAGACGTACAAGCTCAAGTTCGGCCACCGCGGCGCCAACCAGCCCGTCCGCGACGAATGGACAGGCAGGGTCGAGATCACCAGCCAGAACCACGGCTTTGCGGTCGAGCGTGAATCCATCGAGGCCACCGGCGGCGAGATCACACATGTCCACCTGAACGACAACACCGTCAGTGGATTTGTGCATCGCGACAAGCGCGTCATCGCGGTTCAATTCCATCCCGAATCCTGCCCCGGACCTCACGACAGCCGGGGCCTGATCGCCCGCTTCATCTCTTTCGCGAACAACGGAGCCTAGGTGCAACCCAAAGCGCTGACCAAGCCAAGCAAGACCCCGTTGAGGGTGATCGAGGGTGACTCAAACGCGTCCGAGACCGTCCCCAAGCGCAAAGGGCGCCCGGACATATTGCCCAAGGGCAGCACGGTGATGGTGGTCGGCAGTGGCCCCATCGTCATCGGCCAAGCCTGCGAGTTCGACTATTCGGGGACCCAGGCGTGCAAGGCGCTCAAGTCGCTGGGCTACCGAGTCGTCCTCATCAACAGCAACCCCGCAACCATCATGACCGACGAGGTCTTCGCCGATGCGACCTACATCGAGCCTCTGACCCTCGACTTTGCCACTCAAGTGGTCGAGCGCGAGAAGCCCGATGCGTTGTTGCCAACCGTCGGCGGACAGGTCGGCCTGAACCTGGCCCTCGAGCTGCATGAAGCCGGTGTTCTCGACGAGCATGGCGTGCGGCTCATCGGCGCCGATCCACTGGCGATTCGTACCGCTGAAGACCGCAAGCTCTTCAAAGAGGCCATGATCGAGATCGGAATTGGTGTGGCCCGCTCGGGTGTGGCTCACAACATGGCCGAGGCCGAAGCCGTGCTCAAAGAGGTCGGACTGCCGACCATCATCCGTCCGTCATTTACCCTCGGTGGTGCTGGCGGTGGCATCGCGTGGAACATCGAAGAGTTCCGCCAGATCACCAGCGAAGGCATCGACCTGTCGCCCACCAGTCAGGTGCTGATCGAACAGTCGTTGTTGGGCTGGAAGGAGTTCGAGCTCGAGGTCATGCGCGACCTTGCAGACAACGTCATCATCATCTGCTCCATCGAAAACTTCGATCCCATGGGCATCCACACCGGTGACTCGATCACCGTCGCCCCCGCACAGACGCTGACCGACCGCGAATACCAAGAGCTGCGCAACCAGGCCATCGCCATCGTTCGCCGCATCGGCGTCGAAACGGGCGGCTGCAACATCCAGTTCGCCATCAGCCCCACCGACGGCCGCATTGTGGTCATCGAGATGAACCCTCGGGTCAGCCGCAGCTCGGCTCTCGCGTCCAAAGCGACGGGCTTCCCCATCGCCAAAATCGCGGCACAGCTGGCCGTGGGCTACACGCTCGACGAGATTCGCAACGACATCACCCAGGTCACGGCGGCGGCCTTTGAGCCGGTGCTCGACTACGTCATCGTCAAGATTCCCCGCTGGAACTTCGAGAAGTTCGACGTGACCAATCGCGTCCTGGGCTCTGCCATGCGGTCCGTGGGCGAAGTCATGGGCATCGGCCGCATCTTCCAAGAGGCGCTGCTCAAGGCGATTGCGAGCCTCGAAGGGGGCTATCCAGACGTGACCGGATGGTCGGATGACAACATCCGCCAGGCCATGACCATTGCCACTCCCGACCGGCTCGCGGCCATCTTTGAAGCCTTCCGCCGCGGCTGGGACAAGTCCCAGATCGGCGAGATCACCCGCATCGACCCATGGTTCCTCAATCAGCTGCAAGAGATCATCAACTTCGAGGGCACCCTGTCTGGGCGCTTCCTGTCTGATCTGAGCCGCAGCGAGCTGCGACGCGCCAAGCGCATGGGCATTCCCGATGAGCACCTCGCGCGCATCTTGGGCACGACCGAGCTGGCCATGCTGGACCGACGCAAAGAAGAGGGGCTGCTTCCT
>CAYYHT010001052.1:0-2172 GCA_964471355.1 uncultured Enterobacteriaceae bacterium | reverse complement strand
GAGTAGAACCCCGTTGGCCTCCGTGTGGCAGGCACACCCGGATCCCACCGAGATCCGGGGGCTCTGTGTTCGCTGAACTCAGCGTCAGGGCGTCCCTCACACGAATGGTCCGGTATTGGGCGGACACATTGTCCTCAGAGATGTCACGATACGGAGATGGACGGTGCGCTCCTGCGATTTGGAAGGGAAAGCGATAGATGCCTTCAATATTAGAACGAGGTGCTCGACTGGGAGGGGAGTTTACTGCCGCTCTGGGGTTCAGCATGTTTGTGGGCCTCGCGTTCAATATGGTCCAAGGCAGGGAGCTTGCTCCGGTCGGGGTCGATCGTGTCGTGTACGTGGTCGCACTCGTTGCTTACAGCGTCGATCGGGTAATGCGGTTTGGAGGCGGCGCATCTTGGAGCAGCACCCGGCACTTCTGTGCCGCGTTTGGTGTTTGCATTGCAACCCTCGTGGGGGTGGGCCTGACCATGAGCGGAACTCCACACTATGGCAACGCGGCACTGCTGGGTTCTCTCTTCGTGAGCGCCGTTCACGCGCGTTCCGCCCGACCGACAAAGGAAATCGGGCGTGGAACACGTCGGGCGATCTACGCAACCATGGCGCTGGTCTGCCTGCCCTACGCGGCGTTTGTTCCCGGCAGGTCGGCAGTCAGGGAGAAATTCAACGGCGCTTGGCATGTGTTGCGAGAGCAGGGCCATGACGTGCCAGCGGAGCTCGAGCGAGAGCATCTAGCAGACTTCCTGGAGCTTGCGGAACAGATGCCCGGCTGGCCCAAGTACATGCAGGGAGATGACAGCGTCTTGCTCTACCCAAAGACGTTTCATGATGCCGGTGGACACCAGGGAGTGGGCCGGTCCACTCGGGTCGAGGTCTCCTTCCTGACCAGTGTGCCCGGCGAGACCCCAGGTGGTGCCGACTTGGCGGCCTCACCCTGCGTCGACCTTGTTCTCGACGTCGACATAATAGGGAACCGCTTTCTTCCAGGTCGAGTGGAGGCCGTAATCACGACGCACGAAAAACCCCACGACTCATTCGTGATCGACCACTGGACTTCATTGCTGGCAGAATTCGGCGTCGTTCCCAGCGTGGTGATCACCGAGGCCAAGTAGTAGGGGAGTACGAGATCGTGGGGGCTCGACACTTGCCGTGTCGGATTCCCGTGATCGCGGCCTGTGACCTGCCCCCAAAGTTGCGTCACAGTTGCGCGGGACCTGCACCCACAACGAGACACTTGTCCAGCTGCCGAGCGCAGTCCATGATGACCGAGAGGCGAAATCATGGAAGGACTCACTTGGATCTTCATCGGTGGGGGAACTGCACTCTCCCTGTTTCTCGCGTGGTGGGCGGTCGACGTCGCGGTGCGCGCCGTCTTTCGGCGTGTGGACAAGAAGGGAGGATCTCTGTCAATTGCCGATCCTGAACGTGCGCAGCACGGAGAGTGAATCATGATTCATTCGCTACCAAACCCACCTCGCTGGCTCCGTACCGTTCTCGCCGTCTCTTCGACGGTTGCAGTGGTGGCCTGCGTTGGGCTGTTCTACACCGCCCATCGGGCAGACGAACAATGGGAGGTCGCGATCGCTCACTTGGACCGACGCCTAGTGGCAATTGAGCGACGCTTCCCCTCTTCCGAGTGGAAAGCCTTGGACGAGGAGGTCGCCCGTCTCGCGGCCAGCATTTCCCTTGGGCTTGACGAGCCTGCGCGGGGCAACAGGATTCGGACGTACTACACCAAATCGGTAAGGACCCTTGACATCGGCGGGTTCGCATCTGCCGCCGCGCTCCCAGATTCCCCGACCCCTTTGGACCGAGCATGGTGGCGCCGACTCGTCACTTCTGACCGGGAGAAAAACTACCCCTTGGACCTCGGTGATGGCTACGAGAGCCTCGGCCTGGAGATTCGGCAAGAACGGCGCTGGTTCACGAGCGGACTCCAGATCACTCTGTTCTCTACCACCCAACTTGACGACTTGCGGACAACTGCTTTTGAAGAGGTTGCCGTAGAACTGGGCCTCCCCCTGCTTTTCTTGAGCCAGCCTGCCAAGTGACAGGCGGACCGGCGCTGAGCGGGGGGCAGGTCAGCACCTCGCCCGCGATAGTGGAGTGGCCAAAGTTGCGTCCATGTTGCGCGGGACCTGCACCCACAACCAGACACTACCGGACACAGTG
>CAYYHT010001051.1:0-2173 GCA_964471355.1 uncultured Enterobacteriaceae bacterium | reverse complement strand
GACTGGCCGCCCCGCCACGAAGCCTGGCTCGATTTCGATGGCTACAAGGTCGTCGCCGAAAAGCTCGACCCATGGGTTGGCGAAGCCATCATCACCTCTGAAGGCGACTTCCAGGTCAGCTTCCACCACAAGCTGCCGGGCGGCGAAGACTTCCGCTTCAGCTTCGTGATCGACCCGGCCTTCCAGCCCGTCGAGTGCCGCCAAGACGGCAGCGGCGGCGTCGAGCTGGCCGACGTCGACGGCGACTGGATCGCGAACTGGTCCGCCGATCTCGACGAATCCGACCGCTACGAGGCCGGCACGCTCTACTACCTGCAGAGCGCCGCTTATCAGTTCAATCCTTCCGACACGCGCGAGACCTGGACCCTGCCTCGAAACTGGCGCGCTGGCTACGCCCGCGGCCGCTTCGGTCCCGAAGACCTGTTCCGCCGCACCACCCGCTACGGATTTCCCGACGCGTACGCTGCATACGAGCGTGACGAGCCGGAACCGCTGCCCGAAGACCTGTTCTACGTCAAGCTCGAGCCGGGCGAAGATGCCGCCGCCAACTCCGGCTACAAGGGCCTGATCACCGCTGCAGACAACGTGGCCACGACCACCAACGACGAGTTCAACTACGTCGTCGGCGCCGAGCTCGACCCGCTGGGCCTCGGAAAGCCCTTCCAGTTCCAGCCCCTGGTGCACTCCAACACTTGGCGCACTCCTGATGGACTGCCCGCCGGCCTCGATGGCTGGGTTGGCCTGCACTACAACTGGGTCCGGCTCGACCCCGGCTCCACTGTCGAAGCCGGTGGCGACGCCAGCGGCGAGTTCTTCCTGACCCTCGAGGCCGGCGAGTCTCAGACCCGCGTGATGATCCAGGGCACGTTCAGCACCGAGAACATCCGCCAGGACCGCTGGGTCACCGACGACGTCGAGACCGCCAAGCTTGAAGAAAACGGCACCATCGTCTGTGGCGAAGACCCTGGCGCCGACGCCGAATAGTCCGTGACTATTCGCTACTCTCGGGCGGCCTCGATGGCCGCCCGATTTGTTTCTGCCGTCGCGTAGTGCAGGTAGCGAGGCGCGCGGAACTCGACCGCGGGAAAGTCATCGGTGTTCTTCCAGCCCGCACGCCCAAGCCGGCGCACCCCATCGGGGTCCAGCACAGGGGTTGCGGGCAGATTGGACAGGTCCGTCAAGCCGCTGATGAGCAGCACATCCGCACCCGCCACCGTCTCGAACAGCCATGTGTCCGGAAACACGCTGCTAAAGGTGCGCACCACCGCGCGAAACTCCTCGGCGCCCAACCCGTACAGCTGCACCCACTGACAGAACACCCCGTCCTCGGAAAGGCGCGAGCGGGCAATGCGCCAATACTCCTCGGTGAACAGGTTGCTGACCCCTGTGATCCACGGGTTGCTGGGTTCGCTGATGATCAGATCGAACACCCGATCTCGGCGCTGCAGAAACGCCCGGGCATCGTCCACAACCAGCTCGGTGCGGTCGTCATCAAGGGGCATGCCGTTGACGTGATCAAAGTAGTGAGACGCCGTCACGACCACAGGTTCAATCTCCAGAATCGTGAGCCGATGCACGCCGGGATCTTCCAGAACCGCGCCCGCGGTCACACCCGAGGCCAGACCGACCACCAGCACATCGTCTTTGTTCTGGGCTCCCGCGACGGGCAACAGCCCCGACAGTCGCTGGGTGGCCATGTCCGCACCAGTGCTCGCGTCGACCTTGCCGTTGACCGACAGCCACACATGCGCGGTCTTTGTGCTGCGGCCCACTGCGACCGCTCCCGTGGTTCCGTGGTCATAGGAAAGCAGCTCCCAGCCCTCGTCGACGAAGTCCTGCACAGCCTGGGCTGAGGGGTCGGCGAAGTCACTGATGCGCAGGTGAACCCCCACCGCGTACAGGCGGGCATCCCACGCGGGCAGCAGGGCCGCGAACACACCGACTGCCATCGCCGGCCACGGCTTCATGAGCACCCAGGACCCGGCAATCGCCGCCGGGAGAGCAAACAAGATGACCGCTCCCTTGACCTCGAGCACGGGCACAGCCCACAGCCCCGCCAGCAGGGCGCCCGCAATGGCTCCGACCGTGTTCGCCGTGTACAAGGCGGGTGCCGCTTGGTCGAGCGTCTTGGCCTCGCGAACGGCGAAGGTGAATGCGGCCCCAGACGCAGCTG
>CAYYHT010001050.1:0-2176 GCA_964471355.1 uncultured Enterobacteriaceae bacterium | reverse complement strand
CAGGCGATAAGCGGCGCCGATTCGAAGAGGCCGAGGGCGAAATCGGCGAAACCGCGTCGGGCCTCGAAGACCTTGCCGACCTCGGCGCAATCGACAAGACAAAGGCCGCTGAAGCAATCGCACTCTGGGCCCGGTGCCGTGCGACGGTGCTCGGACTCCTGCGGCGGGTCCCGCGGTGACCGACTGGCGCCGGGGCTGATTCAAGCTCCGGCGTCTTCATCGTGGACGAGGACGTCGACGAGGCCGAGGACGTGTTCAGCACGCTCACCGGATCGTCATTCGCCTTTGGGCGGCTTGGCGGTGGTCGGCCGCTTCTGAGCCTACAGGTCGAGTCCGAAGATACTGCAGTCCACTGGCGCTCCGATGACGCAGGTCTCGGTCAGCGCCTCGCCAGCCAGGCGACTCTGCAGCCAGTCGAGCTGGTAGGGCAGGCTCTGAGCGGCTCCGGTCACGTGGTCCGAGCCCGCGCACTCCAGGTACTCGAGCTGGCTGTAGCCGTTGTCGCACAGGCGCTCGGCATCGGCTCGGCCGACATAGCCAAGCACGAGGTTGTCCAGCTCCCCCACCTGGTAGAGCACGGGCGTGTCGGTGCCTCGTGCAACCGCGGAGTGGGCCAAGTCACCGGTCTGCAGGTAGCAGCCCCAGGGCTCGATGGCGTCCCAGTCCTCGGCCAGGACCGCGTCAATGAAGGGCTGCTGGTAGACATCCTCGACCGTGCTGGTGTCGTCGAGTGGATTGTCGCCGCCGCTGCAGCTGGTCAGCAGGGCATTCTCGATCGAGCTGGCCAAGAACGTGGGGTCGGAGTCGGTGAAGACGTCGTTCAGGTCGCCGGTGCCGCCATACCAAGTGTTGCTGCTGGCCAAGACCGCCGCAAGTCCGCCGGTCGCGTCGTTGGGGGCTTCGATGGCGCCCTTTGCTAGTCCGGTCAGATTGGTCGGAGGCACGGCTGCCACCACTCCCACGACGTCGATCTCTGGCGCGTAGCCGTTGGCATAGCGATCGGCCCAGATGGCGCCAAAGCCCCCTTCGGAAGCACCGATGAACACCGCACGGCTGTCCGGTGTGGCGTGGATGCCTCCCTGTCCTTCTCCACCTTGAAAGCGCCACAGCGCGCGCACCGAGTCCAGGGCCGCAATCGCGGTGGGCTCGGGGGTGATGTAGGGGTGCACGAATCCCGCGGGCTCGCCCCAGCCGTTCATTCCCAGCAGGTCGGGTGCCACCACGGTGTAGCCAAAGCCAGCAAGCAGGGTGTGGGCCAGGGGCTCGGGAGCGGGCTTGCCAGAGGGCGCGCAGTCGTCCGAGAATCCCACCGTTGGGCGCACCCACAGCAAGGTGGGGAAGGTCTGGGGCTCGGCCACATCGGGGAAGGCGACCAGGCCAGTGGCCTCGATTTGCTCGCCGTGGTTCTGGGTGATGTAGCGAATGCGGTAGACCTGGATTCCGTAGGGCACCGGCGAGAAGACCTCGAGCTCGAACTGGTCCATCAGCCCCGTCAGCATCTGTGCAGACAGGCTTGAGGACTCGAGGTACTCAAAGGCGATGATCTCGCCCATGCGCTCGTCGGACTGCCAGGTGGTCTCGGGCAGGCCACAGGTGCTCATGGGCAGTGTCGACACAAAGGGGGCGGGCTGTTCGGTGTCGGTCTCGACCGGCTTGTTGCAACCCGAGCAGACCAGCGACATCAGAGCCATAATGGCCGTGGAGGTGTGCAGTGTGGAGAGTGGGTGCACTGGTGTTCCTGACAGCGTGTGGCGGCGGCAAGACCGTGGGCGAGGGGACCTCGGACATGGTGCCAGAAGTGGGCTGGATTGCGCAGATGACTGGGCACCACCACACCGCGTCGGGCGTGGCCGAGATCATCGACGAGAATACCATCGAGCTGCGCGACTTCGGCTTTGATGGTGGCGGACTCAACGCGCGACTGTTCCTGTTGTGGGATGGCGAGCCGTTCGACGCCGAGTACGAGCTGAGCGACAACCTGGTGGGCCAAGACCCGTTCTGGGAGCCGCTGCAGCTGCAGATTCCCGACGAGGCCGAGATGGAGAACTGGAATCTGATCACGCTGTGGTGCGTGCCGGCCAAGGTCTCGTTCGGCGATGGGGTCTTTGCACCGCCGTAGCGTTAGCAGGCCGTTGAAAAAGGCCCGAAGGGTCTTTTGATGCGGGCTGCGCCAAGG
>CAYYHT010001049.1:0-2177 GCA_964471355.1 uncultured Enterobacteriaceae bacterium | reverse complement strand
TGAGGCAGCTTGGCCGCAGCCGGCGCGAAGCTAAAGCGCCCGTCGGGCACCGTGTCCTGTTGCAGGGTCATGCGGTCCCAGTTCAGGCTGCGGCCATCGAGCCGCGGGACCGTGCCCGTCTTGAGCCGCCCCAGACGCAGACCGATGTCGGCCAGACTGTCCGACAGGTGCTTGGACGCCGCATCGCCGACCCGCCCGCCCTCGGTCTGCTGGCTGCCGCAGTGCATGACCGCCGACAAGAAGGTGCCGGTCGTCAGCACCACCGCAGGCGCGTGCAGCACCGTGCCATCACCCAGCCCGACGCCGGACACTCGACCCGCGCTGAGGCGAATCTGCGCGACCTCGGCCTCGATCAACTCGAGCATCGGGATGGCTTCAAGGCGAGCGCGCATGCGGTCTGGGTAGACGTGGATGTCGACCTGGGCCCGACTGGAGCGGACCGCCAGGCCCTTGCGGGTGTTCAGACGCCGGAACTGGATGCTGGACTCGTCGGCCACCCGGCCCATCAAGCCGCCAAGTGCATCGATCTCGCGAACGAGGTGACCCTTTCCGAGTCCTCCCACAGCGGGATTGCAGGACAGTCGCGCAATATCGGCCAGTCTCAACGTCACCAACGCGGTCCGCCGGCCCAGTCGGGCAGCAGCCGCGGCAGCCTCGCAACCGGCATGACCGGCTCCGACAACGATGAGGTCGTAGGTGCGCATGCACACGCTCTAACTCGTTATTGGACCGCCCTGGAGAGCCACTGAATGCGGTACCTGCACACGATGATTCGGGTCTACGACCTGGACCGCGCCCTGGCCTTCTTTGCCCTGCTGGGGCTGAAGCCAACGCGGCGACGAGACAGTGAAAAAGGCAAATACACCCTGGTCTTTCTATCAACCGGTCACCCCGACGACCCCGCCACCATCGAGCTGACCCACAACTGGGAAGAGCCCGAGCCCTACAGCGGCGGGCGCAACTTTGGCCACCTGGCATACGAAGTGGACGACATCTACGCGCTGTGCCAAAAAATGCAGGACTCTGGTGTGCTGATCAGCCGCCCTCCTCGCGACGGCCGCATGGCTTTTCTGCGCAGCCCAGACAACATCAGCATCGAGCTGCTGCAGAAAGGTGACCCCATGCCCATCCAAGAGCCCTGGGCCAGCATGCCAAGCACCGGAAGCTGGTAGACCATGAGGCGCCGCGACGCGACCAGCGACATGCCCCTGCACCCGCGCTACGTCGTGTGGGAGCTGACGCTTAGCTGCGACCTTCACTGCAAGCACTGCGGGTCCAGGGCCGGCAAGGCGAGGCCCAAGGAGCTGACCCGAGACGAAGCCCTCGATGTCGTGAAGCAGCTGCACGAGGCCGGCACCCAAGAAGTCACGTTGATCGGAGGCGAGGCTTACCTGGCCCCCTACTGGCTCGAAGTGGTCCGAGCGCTGTCCGAGCTCGGCATCAACACGACCATGACCACCGGCGCCCGGGGCGTCGACCTCAAGCTGGCTCAAGCCGCAGCGGCGGCCGGCATGAAGGGCATGAGCGTGTCCATCGACGGCATGGAGGAGTCCCACGACCGACTGCGCAACCTGCGTGGCTCGTGGAAATCCGCGACCGATGCCCTGCTGCACATCCGCGATGCCGGCATGGTCGCCATGGCCAACACCCAGTGGAATCGCCAGAACCTGCCCGATGTCGAGCGACTCGGCGAGCTGCTAGCCGAGCGCGGGACCCGCGCCTGGCAGGTTCAGATCACAGGTCCAATGGGCCGGGCAAGCGATGTCGCGGACTGGCTTCTGCAGCCGTACGAGATGCTCGAGCTGATCGACCGCCTGGCCGCATTTGCAGCGAGCCCGACCTCGCGAAACATGAGCATCGAAGCGTCGAATAACCTCGGCTACTTCGGCCCTCACGAGTCCACGATCCGACGCAGCCACTGGCAAGGCTGCAAGGCCGGTCAGTACGTGTTGGGCATCGAGAGCAACGGCGACGTCAAGGGCTGTCCATCGCTGCCCAGCCAACCCTACGTGGGCGGCAACCTGCGCGAGAACTCCCTGGACCACATCTGGAACCAGACCGCCGAGCTCAGCTTCTCGCAGAACCGCCCGCTCGAAGAACTCTGGGGCCACTGCAAGACCTGCTACTACGCAGAGACCTGCCGAGGGGGCTGCTCGTGGACGGCACACACCCTCTTG
>CAYYHT010001048.1:0-2180 GCA_964471355.1 uncultured Enterobacteriaceae bacterium | reverse complement strand
TCGCCTCGGCGAGCATCTGGCCAGCCTGGGTGTCGTTGTTCGCGGCGATCCCACCGATCTGCGCGATCTGCTCGGTCCCCTTCACTTCCTTGCTGTAGCTCTTGAGCTCCTCGAGCACGCGATCACGAGCCTTCTCCATGCCGCGCTGGAGCTGAACGGGCTTCGCGCCAGACGACAGAATCTTCAGACCGCTCTCGAAGATCGCCTCGGCGAGGACCGTCGCGGTGGTGGTGCCGTCGCCGGCGACGTCGTTGGTCTTGGAGGCGACCTCTTTGACCATCTGTGCGCCCATGTTCTGGAAGCGGTCCTTGAGCTCGATCTCTTTGGCGACAGTGACGCCGTCCTTGGTGATGAGCGGCGAGCCGAAGCTCTTCTGCAGGACGACGTTGCGGCCCTTGGGCCCCAAAGTGACGCGCACCGTGTTGGCAAGCTGATTGACGCCACTGAGGAACTCAGCGCGCGCCGACTCACGGAAATGGATTTCTTTGGCCATGGTTCTAGTTCTCCACGATCGCGAGAATGTCTTCTTCGCGCAGGATGATGTGCTCAATGCCGTCGAGCTTGATCTCGTCGCCGGCGTACTTGCCAAACAAGACGCGATCGCCGGCCTTGACCGTCAGAGGAAGAATCTCGTTCTTCTTGTTCAGGCGGCCACTACCGACGGCGATCACCTGGGCGGTCTGCGGCTTCTCTTTGGCGGTTTCGGGAATGAACAGGCCGCCAGCGGTCTTGGACTCGGAGTCCAAACGCTTGACGAGCACGCGGTCATAGAGGGGTCGGAAGTTGGGCATGACGGTCCTCGGTCTAATTAGAGAGAAAGAAGAGGGCGGAGATATGCACCCTGCTGCGACGCGTCAAGCCCTGGCCGCCGATCCGGTGGTGACTATTTCAGCCATGAAAAGCGACTGGCAGCGCACCATGGGTTGACGCCTCGTCGGGAGGGTTTAATTACCCGCCCCACTGCACACTCCATGGCGCGCAATACAAGTCGTCGCGCTAAAAAACAGAGCTACTACCGAAGGGAATCACCACATGGGCAAGATCATCGGCATCGACCTTGGAACCACAAACTCCGTGGTGGCGATCATGGAAGGCGACTCGCCGACCGTAATCGTCAACGAAGAAGGACAGCGGACCACTCCGTCTGTCGTCGCATTCACCAAAGACGACGAGCGTCTGGTCGGCAAGGTTGCTCGCAACCAGGCCATCACCAACCCAGAGAACACCGTGTTCTCGGTCAAGCGCCTCATCGGCGCCCGGTTCGACGACTCCGCCAAGGAAGTCTCGCGACTGCCCTACGAAGTCGCCAAGGCAGACAACGGCAGCTGCCGCGTCAAGATCCGCGGCAAGTTCTACAGCCCCCCCGAGATCAGCGCCATGGTGCTGCAGAAGCTGAAGCGCCAAGCCGAGGCCTACCTCGGTCAGCCGGTCAAAGAAGCGGTCATCACGGTGCCCGCCTACTTCAACGACTCCCAGCGTCAAGCGACAAAGGACGCCGGAAAGATCGCGGGCCTCGAGGTCAAGCGCATCATCAACGAGCCGACTGCTGCAGCCCTTGCCTACGGCATGAACAAGAAGAACGACGAGATCATCGCGGTCTACGACTTTGGCGGCGGCACCTTCGACATCTCGATTCTCGAAGTCGGCGATGACGTGGTCGAGGTCAAGGCGACCAATGGCGACACCCACCTCGGTGGCGACGACATTGACCACGCGCTCATCGACTTCCTCGCCGACTCCTTCAAAAAGGACAACGGCATCGACATCTCCAAGGACAAGCTGGTCTTGCAGCGCCTCAAGGACGCTGCCGAAAAGGCCAAGATCGAGCTGTCGACTGCCCAGTCGGCCGAGATCAACCTGCCCTTCCTGACCGCAGACGCGACGGGACCCAAGCACCTGCAGCTGACCCTCAAGCGCTCCGACTTCGAGCGCATGATCGACCCGATCATCGACCGCACCCTCGACCCGTGTCGCAAGGCACTCAAGGACGCGGGACTGGCGACTAGCGATATCAACGAGATCATCCTGGTCGGTGGCTCGACGCGCATTCCGCTGGTTCAGCAGAAGGTCGAAAAGCTGTTTGGCAAGGCCGTCAACCGCTCGGTGAACCCCGACGAGGTCGTGGCCATGGGTGCCGCCATCCAGGCTGGCGTGCTCTCGGGCGACGTCACCAGCATGCT
>CAYYHT010001047.1:0-2180 GCA_964471355.1 uncultured Enterobacteriaceae bacterium | reverse complement strand
CGCTGTGGCCTATTTGCTGGCTGCGCTCAAGGCGGCGAGGGCGACACGAAGCACATCTTGCGTGTCTTCGTCCTCGGTCTTGGACATCGCGGTCTCGCCCAGACTCGACTTGCGGGAGGGATTGGCACCCGCATCAAGCAGCAGCTGTACCGAGCTGGCGTGGCCGGCCCATGCGGCGAGCATGAGCGGAGTCAATGCCGAGTAGTTCAGCAGGTGATTGACGTCCGAGCCCGCTTCAATCAGCAGCGGCACGGTGTCGGGTCCATATTCACAGGCCCAGTGCAGGGCGCGGCGACCGTCGGTCCAGTCTTGCCAGTCGACGCTCGCACCCTTTTCGAGGATGAGCGCCACCATGGGTGCGCTGCCTGAGATGGCGGCGGAGACCAGTGGGGGACGGCCGTCAGGGCCAGTGCGGTCGAGCGCGATCTCGTCGGCTTCGTTCTCGAGGATGTCGCGAGCAACGTCGACTTCTTTGTCGCGAATGGCGTCGAGCAGTCGATGGAACGCCGGCTTGGCCTCGGCACCGGCCTCGACCTCGACGGGGTAGCCAGGGTTGATGGCCGACACGAGGCCCACGTACTCTTCGATGCGCTCATCGACGATGTGGTAGCGGCCGTCTTCTTGGACCAGCAGACCCTGTTCGAGCGCCGAGACCATGGTCTCGAGCCACTTGCCAAGGCTCTCGGCCATGACGCGACGCATCGGACCGTCGGGGTTGAACTCGACCACTTGGCCGGGAACACCGTTGTAGGTGCCTGTGGAGTCCACGCAGAGGAACTTTCCATTGCCGCCAACGAACGGGACCCAAGACGGGTGAAACCAGTCACCGGTCGGGAAACGACCGTTGTACTCGAGCTCCATCCACTTGCTCCACGTTTCGTGGATGCCGTCCTCGCCAAGCAGCATGCCCTCGGGGCAGAAATCTTGGGTGGGATTGGGTTTGGTGCCGTTGCGCCAACGCAAGAGGGCGCGGAAATCCTCGGAGAGATCCGCACCGGACTCCTCTTCCATTTTCACCAAGCGCTTGGCCATCATCCCTTTCTTCAGCTCAGAGCGAAGCTCGGGATGATTGGTCCGAATCCAGGTTTCGAGCCTTCTGACAAGCTTGTCCAAGGTTCGGCCTCCAAGAGACAAAGCCCCGCGAGTGCGGGGCGGTTGGGTCAGACTGATACAACACAGAACGGTCCGTCTATTAGGCCGTTTGCATGCCGGACGCCACTCATGGCACTTGCCGGATAGGGACAGATCAGCGAGGCGACGACGAGATCTCGATTTGCCAAACTTTGGTGGGTGTCTGCGATATCGATTTCGTGCGCCCCCGGATGCAAGGGCCCCGAGCCCCTCGAACCGGTCTTTTGGCAAGACCAGAGCGAGGCGCCAGAGCTCGACGATCCCCTGTTCGCACAGGTGGGCATCGATGAGTTGTCTGCCTTCGATCAGCGCATCGACATCGCCAGCGACGACCCCTTGCCGGCATTTCGCGCCCCGTTCGGCGTCGGCAACGGACTGGCATTCACAACACTAGGACTAGCTTCCCCCGCAAATCGGCTGCACGGCTCGGTGGGCCCAACCTATGACAAGGGCCCGCGCTTTTTTGGAGACCTGTGGTTCACGGTCGAACGCGACGGGGTCGAGCTGCCGGCACAGGTCGAATGGACTGCCCGCCCCAAGGGCACAGCGATTGTCGTGACCCGCGCCGATGGCGACGACTACACCCTCTACACAGTGGACTTCGCCCCCAGACCGACCGGGGTGGCGGGGCCCGACGTGCCCCCAGCCATCGGGCGGATCTTCCTGTTGGAGGGAGAGGGCGACCTCGCGCTGCGCCTGCACAGCTCCACCGTCCTCGAAGATCTGGACGGGCACCTGATCGACGACATCCGCAATGCCGACGACACCCTGAACAAGGCCCTGGCCATCATGCCCTGGCAGGGCGACTTTGCCGATGATGGCGAGGGGTGGCTGCTGACCCCAGACAGCGGGCGGGCGGCGCTGTTGTTCGGCAGCGGCACCGACAGCGCAGACCTCGACGCCCTCGCAGCACAGATCGACGGGATCGACCCCGCGGACTGGCTCGAACAGACCGCAGACTGGTGGCACGACTGGTCGGCTCAAGGAGTGCAACTGCGGGGCTCCGATCCCCTCATCGCCGACTTGTACGACAGCATTCGCATCACCCT
>CAYYHT010001046.1:0-2182 GCA_964471355.1 uncultured Enterobacteriaceae bacterium | reverse complement strand
CGTATGCGGCCCAGACTCCCGACGGGGAGTGCTTGAACAGCAGGTCGCTGACCTTGGTGTCGTTCCACAGCTTGCTGCGGTAATCGGCATTTAGGCTGGCATAATTGCCGACTATGGTGTTGTCATCACCCAGAAGCGGTGCGTCGTCGAAGGTGAAGCTGTCCACCCCGTCGTCGGCGCTGACCATCACCAGGGTGAATCCACCGCCGAGCGTGGTCATGTCACACCAGTGCACGCCGTTCTGGAGCTTGTAGTAGCCGTCGACATCTTGCTGGTCGGTGTTGTTGGCCAACACGGTCGCGCAGTCCGGGGCCACCAGATCCCAGGGGCAGCTCGCGATGCCGTCGTCCTGTACGTCGTCGTCGTCGCCGTTGCAGTTGTCGTCAATCGAGTTGTTGCAGACTTCGACCATGTCCGGGTGGATGTCGTCGTTGGTGTCGTCACAGTCGGTGGCCGGGCAGTCCACATCGCCTTCGAGGGTGCAGAAACCGTCCTTGTCGATGTCGTCGTCGCGAGTGGCAGCCTTGCAGTCGTTGTCGATGCCGTCGTACTCAATCTCGACCACTGACCCGTTGACGTTGGGGTCGGTGTCGTCGCAATCGGTGCCTAGCGAACAGCCCTCGCCCCATCCGTCGCCGTCGGCATCCATGCAGGGGTCGATGGGTCGATCGGGGTCCACGTCGGGCGGAATGATGTCGAATTCGGCGGTTGGCTCGGTGGACTGCGGGTCTCCGAAGTCGATCTCGGCGCCAGAGCAGCCGGTGAAAATCGAGAGCGTGACGACAGCTGAAGTCAGGCGAAGCATGGGTTAGACCTCCGAAATGCGCTCCCCAGCGGTATCACCACTGGTGGACGGTCGCGCACTATATCCCGGCCTGCCAGCAACGACTTGAACACCATGTCAAGAGACGTACGCTAGTTCCCCACGGTGATTGCGATGCTGTGGGTGCAGCTTTGGCCAGCACCGTCGTCTCCCTCGAGGGAGATCGTGTGGGCTCCGTTGCTGAGCACCACCGAACCCTGCTGGCCAGTCAGCAGGAATCCATCGGCGTCGGACGCCCAATCCATGACGACCTCGTCGCCGTCAGCGTCATTCACCCACGCCTCGAGGATGATGGTCGTACCTGCAGAGAAGCTCGCGTTGTCTGCCGGCGAGACGATGCTGCAGTTCGGGGCTCGATTGCCAACGCCCACCTCGACTTGGGTCTCGGCCGTGGCCACGTTGCCGTCGAGATCTGCTGTGCTTGCGGTCAGGGTGTTGCTGCCCAAGGCCAGCACACCCGTCCAAGACCAGTTGCCGTCGGCATCGGGGTTGCCTTCCCAGAGCACGCGCCCGCCAACGCTGGTCTTGAGCTTGATCACCATGGCCAGCAGCGGTTGATCGGGATCGGACACGGTGCCCGAAACAGTGAGGTCATTCTGGGTATCGCCAGTCGCTGGCGCCTCGACCGTGAGGACCGGCGCCGAACCTGTTGGCAGGACTACATCCGTGTCGGAGCCTGTTTCTTCGAGCTCGCCGTTGCAACCGACGAGCATGAGAGCTGCAATGGCGACCACTTGGAACATCAAACCTCCATCCTCAAAGTGCCTTGTGCATGGGCATCCGTCAAACCAGTGCGGCCCACCTCTGTGGATCTTTGTCCGCACTCGGCCGTGAATCCTTCGCATCTAGGCCAACAAAGATCTGGAATGCGCCTTGCAGAAGAAGGGTGCGATGTCTCTGTTGCCCCGTGTTTTTGTCTGGTCCCCCTTGTTGCTGCTGCCCTTTGTCGGCTGCAAACAAGACAACCCATCTGATGCCAGCGAAGCGATTCCGCCTCCGGCCACCGTGTACCGGCTCACCGACCCCCAGTACCGCAACGCGACCGGCGACCTGCTTGGGGACGCGTTCACCGGGGAGCTGCCGGGGGACTACCTCCTGCATGGCTACACGACGGTGGGAGCGAGTGAGCTGACCGTGTCGCCCCTCGATTTCGAGCTGTATGAGACCGCGGCGTGGACCCTCGCCGAGCGTGCCGTGCCGAGTCCCGCCGACCGCGATGAGCTGCTCGGCTGCAGCGTCGACGTCGGCGCAGCATCCACACGAGCCTGCCTGAGTGGTTGGCTGGTCCGCTTTCTGAAAGAGGCGTGGCGGCGGCCTCCCACAGGGTCCGAGGTCACCCACATGACGGACCTATTTGAG
>CAYYHT010001045.1:0-2184 GCA_964471355.1 uncultured Enterobacteriaceae bacterium | reverse complement strand
GCAGGCCCGCGAGCGAACGGCAGGAGTCACGCAAGCGCAGCAGGGTCTCGACGTCACGTTGCGTGCGATGGCGCAACACCTTGACCGCCACAAGTCCGCGCTGTGCGCCACTGTGCTGGCGTGCGACGAACAATGCGCTCATCGGTCCGGTCGCGACCTCTCGCAGCAGAGTGATGCGTGTTGGCTGTTCGAGTGCGGTCAAACGCCCTCCGATATAGAGACGGACCCCCCTCCCACCGCACGCTACCACGTTGGGTTCGCTTCGCATCTGCGGTTGAATCCGCCCATCACCTGTTGTATTCAACGAATCGATCGCGTCACCAGCCCCCACACGGCTGTGCGTCATGGAGCCTCCGGATGAGAAGTTGGAAGCTGGCCCCGTTCATTCTCGCGCCATTCCTGATGGGAAGCGCCTGTACGGACTTGTTTGCCCCTGACCCCGCCGCTGTTGTAGCGCCGGCCGAAGAGGCTCTAAAAGAAGGGAACCTGCCCGAGGCGTACGCTCAGTACGACAAGGCAGCCACCGACAACGCCACGATGCGCGAGGCCCAGATTGGTGCCGCATATGCGTACATGCTCGCTGGCGAGTACGACAAGGCCGACAACACCTTGTCCGCACTCGAAGAGGGCTCCGAGGACGTCGGTGACATCAAGCTGCGCCGCGCCATGGTCGCTCTCGCCGCTGGCGAGTACGACTCGGTGAAGGAACACGGTGTCGCATCCGAGACCGCTGCCGGCGCCGTCATGGCTGCCGAGGTGCACCTCGCCGATGCCGAATCGGACGACGCGCTCAACCTGCTCAAAGGTGCTGCGGACGAGGGTGGCCCTGTGGGGCGCACCGCGACCAAGTACGTCGAAATGCTCGAGAGCGGCGACCAGTTCCAGGCAGGCTTGGCCGAGGCTACGGCGCTTTGGGCGTTAGGCGATCGCGAGAGCGCTTGCGACGCAGCCGAAGAACTCGTCAAGGGCCTCGAAACCGACGACAAGGGCGAGCTGCTGCTGCTCTGGGCCGGTCGTGCCGTGACCTCTGACCGCGTCGAGGTGGCCTCGGGTCTTCTCGAAGAAGCAGAGTTCGCAGACATCCCGCCCGACCACGCATGGCGCGTCCAGGCGACTGCCAGCATGGTGCAAGTCGCCAACGGCGAGTGCGCCACGGCGCAAGCCACGTTCACACTTCTCGCCGAGGCTGGAGCACCGGCCGATGGCCTCGCTGATGCCCGGGCAACTGCCGCAGCACTCACCGACGACAAGGAATGTGCCAAGGCATTGTGTGAAGGATTGGAATCAGCTGCGTGTGCCCGGAGTCTCAAAGAGGCAGGGGCTGGCAAAGCTGCCAAGGACCAGGCCCCTGATGGCGCATTGAGCCAATTCCTGGAGAACAACTGATGAATTTCCGCACGATCATTACTGCCGCAGCCTTGCTGATGGCCTCTGCCAGCGCATTCGCCGAAGATGTCGGCGTTGCCGTGACCGTCGTTGTCATGCAACTCGATGGCACTCCGATTCCTACGGCCGTCATCCGGCACCCGCTCGAGGCCGAGCGTCACCGGGTGAACACCGCCACAGGTGAGTGGACAGAATCCGTTCTGTACATGCAAGACGGCAGCGAGTTCATTTTCGAAAAGGGCACCGAGCTGGAGCTGGAAATTTCCGCTCCCGGCTACGTGAACCAGAAGATCCGCTACATCGTTCGCAAACGAAAAAACCGCATCCCCGTGATTCTCCAGGCAATGGAAATCGAGGATGATGACGACGAATTTGACGGCCCCGTCATCCAGTTCGGGCGTGACAAGCCCATCGACTGACCAGGAGCATCATGTATCGAAAAACTGCATTTCTGGCCCTGCTCGCGGGGGGGCTGTTCTCCACCTCTGCGATGGCGGCGGATTGGTCCTCTTTCGAGGGTGCCTTTCCGGCTTTCCCATGCAATGACGGCTGGTCCGCATGCATCGTAAAGGGCGACAACATCAGTCCAGATCTCCAAGAAGGAGATGAGGGTCTGATGAGGCCTGCTGCGCAACGGCTGGACTGGTCGAGTCTCGAGCCGACTGCTGCCTTCTCTCCCTTCGCCAAGCTGTCGGCCTACACCGGCGAGGAGCCCGCTGTGGCTTCTGCCGATGACGACGAGGGCGAAGACGACGAAGGTGAAGACGACGAAGGCGAAGACACCGATGACGGCGAAGA
>CAYYHT010001044.1:0-2188 GCA_964471355.1 uncultured Enterobacteriaceae bacterium | reverse complement strand
CCAGACCCCAGACTAGGGCAGGCAGGACCGATGGCGCCCAGATGCCATAGCAGATCAGAAGCCCCTTGATGATCGACGGAGCCTGGATGGCCGCGAACAGGCCAACCAGCGCGATCACGGCAGTGGCGATGCGAGCAAGCCGCAGTTGGCTACCTTCGGTCAACTGCTTGCGAAGCGGTAGCGCAAGGTCTCGAACAGCGGCCACGGCTCCGGCGTTGAGAACCGACTCCTGGCTGGACATCACCACGGCCGCGAGCCCGACGACGAAGAGCCCCCACATGCCGTTGGGCAGTACGTGCTCGGCGATGGCGACGAGCAGCTCATCACCCTCCGTGGCACCCCCCGAGGGCAGCACGGCCCGCCCGGCAAAGCCGATGCTGACGACCATCAGGAACCACAGAACGGAAAAGAGGCCCGCGCCGATGAAGGCCCGGCGAGATGTGCTTCCGCTCTCGGCGGCCAAAGCCCGATTGGCGTAGGGCGGGATGAGGGCCTCGCCGAGGAAGAACGAGGCGCAGAGCGCGACGATGTCGCCGATAGGAGTGCTGTCGAACGCCGTCTTGGTGGCCTCGACCGCGCCGATCTGCAGTTCCGCGAAGGACTCAACGCGCACGGCTGTCGAGATGCCGATGATGGCGAACACGGCCAGGAGGATGCCGAACTGAACGGCGTCTGTAGCGATCACGGCACGAAGGCCACCAGTCAGGGCGTAGAGTGCTCCCACGACCGTCACCAACACTACGCCAGCCTCAACGCTCACTCCGAGGCCGCCCGCCACCACGACTCCCCCGGCCTTCGCCATGACCGCGAAGAAGCCGAGACACAGACCGACCGAGATCACCCCCGTTAGGACCTTCCCGATCTCCCCGTAGAAGCTGCCCATGACGTCACCGAGCGTGTGGCAGTCACGCATCGCGTGCAGGCGGGGTGCGAGGAAGGTCCCGACGAGCACGGTCTGAAGCGAGAACATGCAGAACGGGAGCAGGAAGAAGAAGCCAGTCGCCCCGCCCTTGCCGGTCAGGCCCAAGGAGTAGCCGGGACCGATGAAGGTGGCCGCCAACGTGGCGAAAACGACAGAGGCAGGGACTGACCGCTCGGCGACCGAGAAGTCGCTGAAGCCACGACCTCGGCGAACCACAGCCGCGAACGCCAGCATTGCGGCGAAGTAGATGAAGATTACCAGGGTGTCGACGAGTGACATGCCTAGCCTCCCTTGTTCTCTCGAATACGTTGGAGGGCGTGCTCTTCGAGGATCAACCTCGAGAACTGCACAAGCCACCAGTTCTGCCTTTCCGCCCGCTCGGCAGAGTCGATGAGGACGAAGCCCTCGCGGCCGTCGTGCTGCAACCAGTAGAGCGGTGTCTTCGTGCCATACCGACCCTCGCCCTTTGTACAGGCGGACGGGCACGGCTTGAGCGACTCATGGATACGAGCGACCCAATCGGTTCCCGGGCCTTCCCGATGCCGTCGGCGGGCCGACTGCCAAATGCGCCGCTCCTCGAAGACCGGAATACCTGGATCCGCCGCTAGCCAGGGCTCAGGAGGCACCAGGGTGATGAGTCCGTTGCGAGGCTTCGACGTGCAGGTGCGGAGGTCTGTGGAATTGGCTGGCGGTCGTTCCAGCCACATCTCATCGCCCAGCATCGTAGCGAGGCCCCCAGTCAGGGCTTTTCGAAGGCGTATCTCTCGAGGCTCGAGTCTTTCCGGCCCGCAGAGCTGGTAGCAGAGGTGGAGGAAGTCACGGTGCAGCACGTCGACATTCTCGCGCAGCCCAACATTGGCTGGGCCTACGCGCAGCAGGGGCGGTTGCCAGCCGAAGGCTCCAAACCACCTCCTCCTCGACAGATCATCAAGGAGCCTCCAGGCAATTGGGCGCTGCGGGTAGAACCAGTGGTGGGACAGGACGAAGAGGATGCCCAGGCGGTGTGCATTGTCAAAAGTGTCGGTGTCGGGCTTCCCGTAGGCCGTGTCGACTTCGCGCCTGGCCGCCAGCAACAGGTCTTCGCCCCAGAGGAGCTTCACGCGCTCGAATAGGGCTGCCTGGCCAGCTCGTTGCGAGACGTGCACCAAGTGTCGGACCTCTCTCGTCCGGTCCCCGTCGGGGGTGATGGTGTACACCATGCCGAGAATGGGAAAGTCGAGAAGTGCGAGCTCTGCGACGCTCGGTGCGAGCGCCATCTGGTGGATG
>CAYYHT010001043.1:0-2188 GCA_964471355.1 uncultured Enterobacteriaceae bacterium | reverse complement strand
CACCATGCTCGGGTCGAGATGGACATGGCTCTAGCCCGCCATCATTGAAGCGTTGTCTCCGGTATCGGCGTTGCGCAGGCGCACGGACACCCCGTGCCGACTCCATTCAGCGTCCACGACGACGCTCGCCCGACCGCTGGTCCACAGCTCTAGGTGGCCGACGGCCTCGCCATTCCAGACCACTTCCACGGCTAGGCGCTCACCGCCGGTCCACGTCCAGGCGTGCTTGGCCTTGCCTTGGCCGTCCAGCAGGTGAATCTGTTCGGGCTCACTGCCGGTCTGCAGCGCAATGAGCAGGCCCTTGCTCTGATTTGTCATCACTGGAGCATACCCCGCCGCATCAGTCGCAGGTGTAGACCAGATCGTAGGTGGCCTGGCTCTGGTACTGCCTGAAGCCGATGCCGCCAGAGGTGTAGGTCGTGTGGCTGGTGTTGAGCACCTCGCTGCCGTCCTTGTAGACCAGCAGTTTGCTGCCGATTGCGCGGATTTCGACCTCGTAGAAGGTGCCGACGTCGACCTTGGTGTCTGCCGCGGCGAAGGAGTGCCAGCCGCCGTCGAAGTAGCCGAGTCGAATCTGGTCGTTGCTTGGATACAGGCCCACATAGTAGCTGCAGCAGCTGTCGTTGGTGCTGCTGGCGGCGCTGGTCCGGAACAGCACCCCCGGGTCGCCGCCGTCGAAGTCGGGCCGCAGGCGCGCCACGGTGGTGTAGTCGGTCCAAGTCGGCTCGTTGCCGATCCACGACAGGGCCCCGGCGGTCCGCTGGGTGCTCTGGTAGGTCTGGCCCGAGCTGTCCCACACCCACGTGCCCTTCAACGCACTCCAGGCGGTGCTCGGGTCGCTGCTGAAGTCGTCGTAGAACAGCATCGTGTCGCAGGATTCGTTGCGCGGAACGTCGTCAGCGCCATCGTCGGTGCCGTCGCCGTCGGTGTCGGCCATCAGCGGGTCGCTGTCAAAGCCCCAGCCATTGTCGGCGCCCGACGCCTCGTCGACGTCGCTGATGCCGTCGTTGTCGTCGTCGGTGTCCCAGCAGTTGACCGTGGTGTCCCCGTCGGTGTCTGCATCGGGCCCGATGCTGCCATTGGTGTCGTCGCAGTCCTGGCCACCGCCGCTGGGGGCTGCGTAGCTATCGCCATCCTGGTCGTGGTCGTCGTTGCCGGCGCAGTCGCTGTCCACGTCGTCGTACCACGTGTCGGATGCGCCCGGATGCACCGACCCGCTGGCGTCGTTGCAGTCGGTCGCGTCGCTGACCGTGCCGCTGGGCTGCTGACAGTCCGAGCGAGGTTCCGACAGGTCGCCGTAGCTGTCGCCATCGCTGTCGAGGTACCAAGTGCTCTGGGCCGCGTCCTCGTCCAGGCTGCTGTCACAGTCGTCGTCGACGCCGTCGCACGTGCCGTCGCCGGCCCCGGGGTGGATTGCGGACTCCCCGTCGTCGCAGTCGGTGGCGTCGGCCACATAGCCGCTGGGCTGGGCGCAATTGACCGTGCTGACAAGCGCATCGCCATAGCTGTCAGCGTCCGTGTCGGCGTACCAAGTGGACGTCGGCGCGTCCTGGTCGGCGACGCCGCTGCAGTCCTGGTCGAGGGTGTCGCAGCTGTCGTCAGTGGCGCCGGGATTGACGGTGAAGTCGCCATCGTTGCAGTCGGAGCCGTCGCTCACGTAGCCATCGGGAGCGGCGCAGTCCGAGACGCTGGTGGCCGCGTCGCCAAAGCCGTCTCCATCGAGGTCTGCGAACCAATCGTCGATGACCACGTCCTCGTCGGTGGTGCCGTCGCAGTCGTCATCGATGCCGTTGCACTGCTCGGGTGCGTCGGGTGCGATGGTGAAGTCGGTGTCGTCGCAGTCGCCGTCGACTGGCGCGTAGCCAGAACCCGGAGCGTCGCAGCCGATGGTTGGGCTGCCGTCCCCAAAGCCGTCTCCGTCCACATCCGAATACCAGCCCTGTTCGCCGCCCACAGAGGCGTCGGTATCGTCGCAGTCATCGGAGTTCGCGACCAGGGTGGTGCCTGCGTCGCAGGACGTGATGGGGACCGAGTCTCCGAGTCCATCGCCATCGGCGTCGTTGTACCAAGTCAGGCCGCCGCCGTCGTCGATGTTGCCGTCGCAGTCGTTGTCGAGGCCATCGCAGACCTCTCCGGCATCTGGATTGACCGCCGAGTTGCCGTCGTCGCAGTCGCCTCCGACGGGCAC
>CAYYHT010001042.1:0-2189 GCA_964471355.1 uncultured Enterobacteriaceae bacterium | reverse complement strand
TCCATGCCAGGCCGGATGGAGAGCTGCCAGTACAGCGGCGGGCAAGGCCAATCCGATGGCCGCGAAGCCGACCGCCCCCGCAAACCCTCGCTCCTGGGATCGCTCAGCGAAGATCATCCCGGCTCCAAATGCGACCAGCCAGTCCAGGACGAGCAAGACTCAGGTCTCCGAGAGGTCGGCGCAGGTCGCACCGGGCTCGAGGGCAGTCATCCAGAAGCGACTCTCACCGGCCTCTGGCCACAGCTTCGGCGTCACCGCGAACAGCGGATTGCTCGCGCCCAACGTGCGCTGGGTCAGCGCTACGATCTCGACTTGTCCGAGGGCGCCGTCCGTTGTCGAACGGCCAGAGAGTACGGTCTCGGTCTGCTGGACGACGTAGATGTGCACCGCTCCGACCCATGGATTGTCGAGTGTGACCGTGGCGCCAGGATGGCCATCGCCGTCGGTGTCCAAGACCGCCGGGTCGTTCGCAGAGCGGGGCAGCGTGCCCACCGGATGCTCGAGTCCGACGCGCTGTACTCCGCTTGCGAAGTGGAATCCATCGAGGCCTGAGACGACCTGATAGACCACCGGTGGCAGCGCGGCGACAAACGCTTCGGGAATCACGGTGTCGGTCCGGGACGTGCTCTGGACATCGACCGAGCAGGTCAACTGAAGTGCTTCGACTCGCCCATCCTGCTCACTGACGGTGAGTAGCGCGCGGGTCGTGGTGACCACCCGGTTCTGTCCCAGAACCGGTATCTGGGACTGTGTCACGACCTCTGTTTTGAGGGCGTACTGCCCCAGTGGAGGGCTTGCGCTCCAAGCAACGCCAAACACTGCCAACCACCACATGTCGACCTCTGGGCTGCTTAGGGACGGATTGGGAAGGGACTCGCGCCCCGTGGCTTCGAGCGCGATGAGGGTGGGTCACAGACCATCGGACTGACCTCGCCACACGGCGCTTCCGCCATCGGGCTGCACCGCCACCACGAACAGCTCGCCGGATGAGTCCGCCTCAAAGAACTCGAGAGAGGCCACGCCGGGCGGTGCGTCGATGAATGGCACGGCAAAGCCGCCGACCGTGGAGTAGCCCCACAGCTGGACAGGGCCGTCGGATTGCACGTCGAACTGGAGCTCCAGCGAATCGGTCTCGCCGGAGTCGAGCGTGCCGATGGGTGCGATCACCGGGTTCATCGCCCGTTCCGATTCGGGTCGTGTGGACACGAAGAAGCGCTTGGTGGCGAGCGAGACCCCCTCGAGTGGGAGGTCCTGCACGACTGCTGCGGGATCTGCCAGTTCTGCCAGGGCTTCCTCTGCCAGCGCGCTGTCTGGAGGGGCGGCGCGCAGGCGGTTGATGAGATCGCACACACCCGGAGCACAGGCCAGCGCCCAGAGCTGCACGGGGACCGGGGCAGCGGAGGCCTCGACGCTCTCTGCCGGGGTCAGCTGCACCCGTGCAGTGCGGTCGTCGCCGAGCTCGGGCAGCCAGAAGTCGCCGAGCTCCGGTGCCCACACCAGTACGTCAGGGTGCTCGAGCAGGGGGTCGGCGATGTGAACCGAGACTGTGGTCTGTTCGTCCGGCCGGACCTCTGGCGGATTGGCGACCGCGGCAACGATTCTCAGCTCGTCGATCACAGTCTCGATGTTGGGTCCGGGCATGCAGCCCACGAGAGCGAGTAGCCAGAAGGTGGGCATCACCACGCTCCCTTCAGCCCGAAAGCGGGGAGCAGCGGGGTGCTGGTGATGGGGTCTTCGGAGCCGTAGTCATAGGTCCAGTTCATCAGCTCCGGGTTGGCCTGGTTCGTGGCGTTCTGGAGGTCGAGGTAGAACGAAAAGTCCATGTTCCGGATGGTCCATTCCTTGTCGACGCGCACGTCCATGCTGAAGAAGGCGGGCAGGCGCGCGGCGTCAATGGGTCCGTAGACCGGGACGAAGTCTCGGGAGTCGAGGTCCTGGAAGCGGTTCACGACTTTTGTATAGGGATTTCCGGAGCCGAAGCGGGCGCGGGTGCCCAGTCGCCACCCCTTGCCCAGCTCTCGGCTGCCCAGTGCGGTCACGACGATGGGCTGATCGTAGCGAAATAGCTCTCGGTCGTTGCCCGGGCGCTTCACACGGGAGGAGCGGCTGAGCGTGCCCGCCAGAAGTGCTGTGGTGCGCTCGTCGGAGTAGCGCCACATCATCTCCAGGCCCGTGATGCGTCCGGTTCC
>CAYYHT010001041.1:0-2190 GCA_964471355.1 uncultured Enterobacteriaceae bacterium | reverse complement strand
GTGGCAGGAAAAGATGGGGGGCAAAGACGCTCGCTTCCTGGTGGTCTTGGTTCCGTCGGCCCGCGCTGTGCCCACCGATATCAACGACCCCACCTATGTCGGCGGCTACTTCGAAGGCTCCATCGACGTGGTCGACCTCGATGAGGGCACCATTCTGTGTCGTGCTCCCATCGCCCGGACCAGCAGCAGCAGCAGTGTCGACTACGACCCCGACGGACTGCTCGCCGGAACGTACGCCGAGGCTGTGCAGCGCGACTTTGAAGAGAACCTCGAAGATGCCGTCAACGAGGCGTTGCGGGGCATCAGTGACCACCTTGCTGTCAACACCGTTGGCTTCTTCTAGGTAGGATTCGCGGCATGCTACTTGCCGCCAACATCGTCACGGGCCTCGTTGCCGCCATCCACGTCTACATTCTGGTGCTCGAGAGCTTCTGGTGGAGCCGCGCCGTCAAGGTCTTCGCTGTTCCGCGGGACCAACGGGACAATCCGCTTCTCAAGACGGCCTTTCAGAATCAGGGGGCGTACAACGGTGTGCTCGCCGCGGGGCTGTTCTGGGCGCTCGCACACCCCGATCCCGCGATGGGCTTTCAGCTGAAGCTATTTTTCTTGGGGGCAGTCGCGGCGATGGGCCTTGTCGGCGCGGCGACCGCCGATACCAAGATTCTCTTCGTGCAGACCATTCCGGCAGCGCTGGGCATGGGCTTGGTGGCTGCTGCTGGCGTCTGATCGGTCAAATGACCGATAATTGATTGAATAGCGGGCGCCGTCCGTCGTCTGGACCCCAATCCGCACTTGAGAGGCCCCCCGTGAACCGCACACTCTCCGCCGTCGCCCTCGCGTTTGCCGCAGGCTGCTCTCCGTCGATGGACGAGCACCAGCTGCAATCGGGCTCGACGACCATTGTCAGCAGCCGCGGAGGCGAAGCCGTTCACGCGGTCAACACCGGCGTGGGCACAGTCAGCACCGCAAATCTCGTCGACGGTGGCTTCACCGAAGTCACCCTGGGCACCGAGCCCACTCGACTCGCTCGTCTGGACGACAAGGTGTTCGTCACTCTGCGCGGCGAGCGCAGCGTGGTGGGGTTGGTCGAGAACGCCGACGGCCTGGCCGAGGAGTGGCGCGTCGAAGTCGGTCGTGAACCGTTTGGCGTCGTGGTGGACCACGTGGATTCGGCGCTCTTTGTGGCCCTGTCCCAAGAAGACGCGGTTGTGTCGCTCGATCCGAGCACGGGCGATGAGGTCCAGCGCTGGGACGTGCCGGGAAATCCCAGGTTCCTGGCTCTGCACCCGAGTGGCGAGACCCTGTACGCCGCGGGCCCCAAGGGTGACCTATACGGCATCGACTTGGTCACTGGCTCGGTCGACCGCTGGAACCTTCCCGAGCTGACGGTACCGTCCGGGGCCGTGCGCACGCCGCGCATCACCGGCGACATCAGCGCGTCGCCGACAGGCACGCACTTGGCGATTCCAGTGCGCTACGTGAACACCTCCAACCCGCTCGATCTGCGCCCGACGCCGCAGTACTACGGCGGCGAAGACAGCGGCGGCAAACTGCACCTGAGCACCGTCACCATCCTGACGACCCAACCTGACGGAAAAGAGCATGGCTTTGGTCAGATCGCCGTGCTGAACTCGACCTACCCCAGCAGCGCTACCTTCTCGCCGGCTGGCGACAAGATCTTCGTGACCTCCGAGGCGAGCAACTACGTCGAGGTCATCAACAAAGACGTGCCCGACAGCATCACCGACCTGCCCGATACCTTTGAGAGTGTGGCCGGCGCCCGCATCCACACTGATGCTGGTCCTCGCGGACTCGCCTTCACAGGTCGGCGCGATGTCAGCGTCCACAGCTTCCTCGACCGAACCACGGCACCCCTGCCGCGCACCGGTTGGTCGCAGTTCTCGGACACCACGCTCGAGCTCAATGTGGCTGATTCCGAACCAGTTTCGAACGAGACACTTCCTATGGATGTCGAGGCAGGACGCCGATTGTTTTACTCCGCCACCGACAGCCGCATGACCAGCACCGAGACTCAGGTTTCGTGCTCGACCTGCCACTTTGACGGTGCCACCGACGGCGTGACCTTTGAGTTCGTCGAGATGAAGAAGCAGGTTCCGAGCCTGGCTGGACGGGTCAGTGACACCGCTCCGGTCACCTGGAATGACGATGTGGAGTCGGTCGCCGAAGAGG
>CAYYHT010001040.1:0-2191 GCA_964471355.1 uncultured Enterobacteriaceae bacterium | reverse complement strand
CTGGCTGATGTCTGGCTGGTTTGCAGACTCTCCGTCGCGCATGCGCATGTCACCCACCTCCCCTGGGGTTGCGACCCGTCGGCAGTACAATCCGAGCTGAGCAAAGGAGAGATCGGACTCGTGATCGCAGAGCCGATTCAGGGTCGAGGAGGCATGCGTCCGGCACCGGAGGGTTGGCACGCAGCCATCTCGGGCATGGCCACTGCAGCGGGTGCGCTGTTCGCCTTTGATGAAATCCAGACCGGCCTGGGTCGAACGGGCTCGATGTTCGCCGGCCCGGATGAGGGGGTGATTCCGGACCTGATGTGCATAGGAAAGGCTCTGGGAGGCGGATTTCCGCTCTCGGCCTGTATAGGGACACGAAAAGTCATGAACGCCTGGGGCGCATCGACCGGCGAAGCGCTGCATACACAGACCTTCCTTGGCCATCCCGTCGGCTGTGCAGCGGCCCTTTCCGTGCTCGATGTGTTGGAAGAGGAGGAGCTGCCGTCACTGGCACGCTCCCGTGGAGCCTCCCTCACTGCGGCCCTACAAGCCCGCGGCTTCGATGTCCGCGGCCGGGGCCTGATGCTCGGGGTTGAAATCGGCGAGGGCGCACTGGCCGCTTGCCGCGCGCTGCTCCATCGGGGCTTCCTTGTACTGCCGGCCGGTCAGCAAGCGACAGCGATCGGGCTCACACCGCCCGTGTGCTTGACCGAGCAACAGGCGACAGCGTTTGTGGATACCTTGGCCGAGGTCTGTGCATGACCCCCCATGGCTGGACCGGAACAGCTGCCGTCCTCGCTGACCGCATCGCGGCCTTCATCGACGCGTCCCTGGCCGACGAGCCCACCGAGGACTTCGGCGCTCTCGCGCTGGACGTGCACGCATGGCAGAGGCAGAACGACCCGATTTTGGCCAAGCTGGCGGGCGTGCCATCGAGCTGGCGGGACATTCCGGCCGTCTCGGTTGAGTTGTTCAAGCATGTGAGGGTCGGCACAATTGGCCGCGGACTGGAGTCCGTTGAGTTTCTGACGTCCGGCACCACCGGTGGAGGGCGCGGGGCGCACTTCATGCGGTCCACTTGGCTCTACGACAAAGCCGCCGTGGGATGGGCTCGTAAACAGCTGCCCGAGGCCCCGAGCGACGTCGTGGCGCTGCTCGAGGATCCAATCTTGGCGTCCGAGTCGTCTCTGTCTCACATGGTCGACCTGTTCAAGACCTGGACGACTCCAGCCGGTGAGGCGTCGTGGCACGTCTACCTCGGGCGCCTGAACCATCAACGCCTCAATGAGCGCATCAAATCTGCAGACCGTCCCCTGTTCGTCGCAACCACCGCCTTCGCGCTGGCGGAGTGGCTCGAGGCCGAGCCCGCGCGCCTGCCGTCGGGCTCGTACCTGATGGTCACAGGCGGGCTCAAAGGGCGCAGCCACAGCTTTGAAGGCGACACGCTCTATGCCCTCGCCCGCGAGCGCCTTGGGCCGCTCACCCTGGTCACCGAATACGGAATGACGGAGCTGTCAAGCCAACTTTGGGGCACTCCAGACCAGCCATACGCGCCGCCGCCTTGGTTGCGGGTGCTGGCCGTCGACCCGCACACAGGGTCTGCTAGGCCTGCAGGCTCGCGAGGTCAGCTGCGCTTCTTGGACCTTGCCAACCTCGACGGAACCCTGGTTATCGACACCCTCGACGAGGGCACAGTGCACGAAGACGGGCGCGTGACCCTGCACGGTCGCTTGGCCGGGTCTCCTGCCAGGGGCTGCTCGCTGAGCATTGAAGAGAGCTGGGATCGATGAGCGACACCTGGGACAAAGTGCGCCTGTGGCTGCAGGAGCTCAGGCAAATCGACGCGGCAACGCTGGACACAGGCCTCTCGAAAGAAGGCGCGCGCATGGCGTGGGAGACCGCGCTGCAGGCGGTCTCGCCCGAGGTCATCGACCGCGTCGAGGGCATGGGGGGGCTGGCTTACCCCACTGCTTCATTTGTCGCCGCGGCGACGGTCTTCAGCGCGCCCATCGAATGGCTGGCGGTGCTGATGGGACACGGCAGCAAGGTTCAGCTCAAATATTCGGTGGAGCAGCCCGGGCCCGCCAAGCTATTCGCACAGCTTGCCCAGCAGGTGGGGCTGCCTCTCGAGGCTCACGTCGATCGGGAGCGGGCGCTGAGGTCCGATCTGGTCGTCGCCATGGGCAGCGACGAGACGATGGGCGAG
>CAYYHT010001039.1:0-2196 GCA_964471355.1 uncultured Enterobacteriaceae bacterium | reverse complement strand
AAGTCGCTCCGTCTGGTGAAGCAAGCCAGGTCGCGGCGCTGCTCAGCCAAAGTGAGCGCTCCAGCGGCCAATCCGCCAGGACCGTCATGATGGATGCCGGTTACCACAATGCTGCAGGGCTGGGGGTGGCGGCAGGACTCGGACTCGAGATCCTCTGCCCGGCAGGCAAAGCGAACGGCGGTGACGAATCATGGGAGCAGAACCGCAAAAAGCTCGGTAAACACCTGTTCAGGTTCGACAGCGAGCGCGACTGCTACGTGTGCCCCGACGGGCGAGAGTTGCTGTTCGAGTACCGAGCCCGGGAAACGAAGAAGACGCGCGGTCACGCCAGGTATCGAAGCAAGGACTGCAGTGGATGCTCACTCGCATCGCGATGCCTTGGCCGAGGCAGTCGCACCCGAACGATGAAGCCGTTCGCATCCGACGCATTGAAGGAAGCGGTGCGCCAGCAGATGGAGCAGCCGCAGGCACGAAAGAGGTACAAGCGGCGAAGAGCGACAGTGGAACCCGTCTTCGCGGAACTCAAAGGGGTCCAGGGAATGACCAGGTTCCGCCGTCGAGGCCTGGCCGGGGTCCGTGTGGAGCACGCGCTCCACGCCGCAGCGCACAATCTCCGTCGGTATGTGGCGCTCAGCCGCGTCCGACGACCGCCGAGTCGCGACCATCACCCACGCAACGCTCGCCGACGAAGCCGCGTCCTCGGAGTTGGTTGGCTTGGCGCGGGCGCCAGCGACATTTGGCGAGCCTTCCTCGCCGCAGAGGCTCAACTGTGGCGCGTCGGCGTCGTCCGCCAATCTGCATGACTGTGCGCAGAATTGCGTTTGCAACAGCCTCAGAACGTTGGGGGTGGGGTCGGATCGCTTGACGGGCGTGACTGCCATGGGATCTCCTCCGCTGGCCGAGAGAAACTGGCCTTGTTGGCCGCTAGGGTGACGGTGTAGAGGATGGCAGCATGGGGCGGTGCCCGCTACCGGGCACCCCACCGCCGCGTTTCCCCCGCCGACAGCACTCGCCTGAACCGCAGCCAGTTGCCTGCCGCTACGATTCCAGCATCGGAGATCCAACATGGAGACCGCATTCCTCGCACTCGTAGGCGTACTGCTCGGTTCTGCGGTCACGTCCTACTGGAATAGACGCACCCACAGGCGAGGGCTGGTGGAGGCCGCCATCAAAGCTGCCACCGCTGACTTCGAACAGGCGAATCGCCTGACGAGTTTCGCGGTGGAACGTGGGCAGCTGATGCAGACGCCCGTCTTCGCCAGCTACCTATTCTTCCACATGCGGTTGGCCGAACGTGCCGAGAAAGGGACGCTCAACAAGCAGGCGATCGGCGAGATCATGGCCGAATCCAGCGATTTCGGTCAGGCGATCCGAGACAACCAACATCTCATGAGGCGTCAAGACCGCTAGGAGGAAGCCATGCCAAACGACAAGCGAGAATGTTCCCACCGCAACGTGCGAGGGCCAGTCCACCTTGGCGAGACCGGGCCGATCTGCGAAGACTGCGGGGAGACCCTGCCATGCACGCACCCGCCTCACGCTCGCCAGCGGCAGGACTTGCTCGGTGGTGAGTTCATTGAGGTGTGCACCGTCTGCGGAGAGCAGACGCGGTAGAGAGAACGGGTAAAGCACCCCAGTCGGGAGGAGGACGCCATGCGAGAGATCAACATCAGGATGGACACCGGAGGGCCACCCGATGGCAACCAGAAGCTGTGCCCATACTGTGGGTTCGACTATGTCCACCTCGAACGTATCGAGGAATTGCATCCGACCGATGACTGCTCGGCCTACAGGGTCACTACCAAACACGACGGCAACACCGTTTCGGTGGCGGCGTCCGTCACGCCCATCAAGACCAGTTTTCGCGGGCGGGGAGTCTGCTTGACGTACTCTTGTGAGGAAGGCCACGTCTGGACTGAGATCCAGGGGTTCCACAAGGGTTTTCTGTTCGTGGATGTCCAGCGTCAGCCCGACCGTGAGACCCCGGTGATCACCAAGGTCTGATTCGTGACCACCAGCCTAGCCACTCAACCCTACTGCTGCTCGGCCCACAGCTTCGCGGTCGCGGTGGCCTCCGCTGGTGGCCTTCCGCTTCATCCGTGTTCGCTTGCCCAGTGCACGGACGGTCTGATCGGGAGCCACTAGCCGCGACCTCTCATGACGGCCACAGCGACGGCCAATTGGCGCCGCTGCGAG
>CAYYHT010001038.1:0-2199 GCA_964471355.1 uncultured Enterobacteriaceae bacterium | reverse complement strand
GGAGAACCAGGATGCCTGGGGGAAGTTGTCGCCGAACCCGAACGGCTGGCACATACCCATCTTTCCACCTGTCGAGGCGCCAAAGCTTCCCGATGGCGTTGAGATGGTGACGATGAGTCTGGAGCCCGGTCCCGGCAGGCGCGCCATGGAAGCTCGGCACCTCCGAGCCGACCCAGAGGAGGCGGTCGGACACATTCGCCAGATGATCGAGGCAAACCCGATCAATGGGAAGAACCACCTCTGGCTCGCGGCTAGCCTGGCCTCGATGGGTGAGACGGAGGCGGCGATAGCAAAGTGCCGTGTCGCCATAGCTCTGGAGCCAACGTGGTCCTTGCCTGCTGTTGAAGTCGCCATCATTCTGCTGAACGTTCAGAGAGCCGAGGAGGCCCTCTCCGTCATCGAGGAAGCGGCCGCAGCCTACGAAATTGACGCCCACCTCGCCAACATCCACGGTCGGGTCTACCTCGCGCTTGGGCGGTGGACCGATGCCATTCCGTGGTTCGAGCGAACCCTGAAGCTGAAGCCAGAACATGCGCTCGCCATGCAAGACCTCGCTCATTGTCTGTTGATGAGGAAGAGCAGGAGCGCGGGGAGGAAGTGGGCCAAAAAGGCGGCACGAGCTGGGGCGGGCGCCGTACTCCACGACCTCAAGAAGGGCCGGTATGGCTAGGCGTTGCTAGAAATCTCGAGACGAACGCGATGGCCCATGGTGCGCTCCAAGAACCTTTCGGCCTCTGTCGGTCCTCCGTCGAGTTCGATCGCAGCGACGATGGCCTCGAAGGCCGTCGCAGCCATCTTGTCGGTCACGACGTTGTCGGAACCCGCCATCGCGCCGCCGATGGCAAGGCGCTCAACCAGACCCATGTCCGCGAAGACTGAAGCCTGGGTGCTCCCTTCACACAGTCTGTTGATGTGCCATGTCAACATTCCCTTGTCCGCACCGGGCTGTGCCGCGAACACCTTGCGAGCGACCCAGACGCCGTGGATGCGGTCACCAAGGCAGGCCAGACCCTCGTTGTGGACGACAGCAGCACTTGAATGAGTGAGTGCCCGGCGCAGCAGCTCGGCGTCCCTGAACTTGTAGTCGAGAAGGTCCCCGACAGAGGCAGTGCGTTCATCGGTCATCCTCTTCTCCTGGTCGCATCGTCTACAGTCCTACGACAGACGGAGGCCGCGTATTGCCACACAGCGACATCTTGGTTGTCGGCGTTGACCCAGCGCCCTCGAAGGCTACCGTCGCGGTCCTTGGCACGTCCGCCAGCGATGTTTCGGTTGTCGAAGTGCCGGCACGGAAGCTCGGAGCCTGGCTCGACAAGCTGGAGGCCAAGCACGAACGCATCCTCCTCACCTGGGACGCGCCACTCTCCTTCGACTCGAAGTACGGCCTGTCCGATCGGCCGGTGGACAAGGGATTGCGGGCGTTCACCCTTCAGAAGGAAAAGGAAGGTCGGTTCGGCAAGAAGCCTCGCGCCATCTCCGTGCTTCCGTTCTCAGGATGTCCACACTGGACGGTGACCTGTGAGTCGCTGGGAATGCCGTTCGGCGCACCACGAGCGCACCAACCCGAGGGCCCCGAAGACCTCCGGGACGGACTGAACGTGGCGGAGGTTCATCCGGCTGTTGCGATCGGACTCTGGTGGCTGCTTGAGAACCCGGAGGGTGAGTTCCCTCGCTACAAGAAGGGCAGCGGGATCAAGGTCGCCAAGGCAGGACGCAACAGGGCATCCCTTGTACCCATGCTCAAGAAGAAAACGGGCCTGCCCAGTAGGTGTTTCGCCTCTGCCGATGAGATGGACGCTTCCGTAGCGTGGGCGTTGGGCCGCATGTGGCTGGATGGCAAATCGAAGTTGGCCGGCGGCATCGAAGACGGTGGCTACTTGCTGCCGAGCCGTGAGGCCAGCACTTACCGGCTCAACGAGTACGTGAAGGCAGCTCGGCGGGAGCTACGTCGGTGAGCCTGCCGCCGCACTCGGCAAGGGCCAGAACTCCACCTCCACTTCCCACCGGGTGCGCTTGAATTCACGGTACCGTCCTCCCAGCTTGAAGCGACCCTTCTTCAGTTCAGCAACTAGCGACATGGTCAGCCCAAAGTCTCGTTCCGCGAGGAAGGTCACGTGCGCCTTCTCCAGACCGCGATCGAGTCGAGAGGTGGACCCCATCGTTCGGACCAAAAACCGCGCTCGGCTAGGTGAACCATTT
>CAYYHT010001037.1:0-2200 GCA_964471355.1 uncultured Enterobacteriaceae bacterium | reverse complement strand
GGTCTTCCTGACTCAGCGCCTGCTGTGGCCGCTGACCCGCCTGGGCTCGACCTTCGATCTGTACCAGCGGGCCATGGCCAGCACCAGCCGCGTGCTCGACTTGGTCGACACCCCGGTGCTGATCGTCGACGGCAAAGAAGTGGCCCAAGACCGCGTCCGCGGCGACATCGTGTTCGAGGATGTCCGCTTCGCCTACCCCGACCGCGAGCCCCTGCTCGACCGCTTCAACCTGACCGTGCCCGCGGGCAAGACCACCGCCATCGTCGGGCACACGGGCTCGGGCAAGACCACCTTGGTTCGGCTGCTGCTGCGCTTCTTCGACCCTCAAGCAGGACGGGTCACCATGGGCGGCCTCGACGTGCGCGAGCTGCAGCTCGGCGAGCTTCGACGCGCCATCGGCATGGTCAGCCAGCAGACCATCCTCTTCCCCGGCAGCGTGCGGGACAACATCGCCTATGCACGCCCCGAAGCGACCGCCGACGAGGTCGAGGCGGCGGCCCAAGCTGCCGAGGCCCACGAGTTCGTGAGCCAGCTGCCACAGGGCTACGACACGATTCCAGGTGAGTCCGGGCTCAAGCTGTCTGGCGGCCAGCGGCAGCGGCTGACCATCGCCCGGGCCGTGCTCGATGGCGCCCCGATTCTGGTGCTGGACGAAGCGACTTCGGCCGTGGACAACGAGACCGAAGCCGCACTGCAGCGCTCTCTGGCGACACTCTCAAAGGGTCGGACCGCGCTGGTCATCGCCCACCGTCTGTCGACGATTCGCAACGCCGATCAGATCGTGGTGCTCGATGCCGGCTGCGTGGCCGAAAAGGGCACCCACGACGAGCTCGTGGCCCTGGGCGGACTCTATTCACGCCTGTGGGCCGTGCAGACCGGCGTGGCTGCCTGATGTTCTTCTTTGACGAAGAAGCCGGCAAGACGTCGATGGTGGTGCTGGTCGGCTTGTCGCTCTTTCTGCCTGGAGCGGGCCTGTTGGCGGCCAGCGGCGACTTCGACGACGACGAAGAGGGCGATCAAGCCAGCTCTGCCATGGCCACCCGCGGCATTCTGTGGATGTTTCCCAGCATGCTGCTCGGGTGCGGATGTGGTGTTCTGAACGTGCTGTCGGCGGTCGATACCTTCGTGACCGTCACCTACGTGCGCTCCCAGGAATAGTCAGACGCACCCAACTCGGTGCAACAATGCACCATGAGCCGAGACTGGGATGACCTTCGCTACTTCCTCGCCCTGGCCCGAGAGGGCTCAGTCCGCAGTGCGGCCAGCTCTCTGCAGGTGACCCATTCGACGGTGTCACGCCGCATCACTGCCCTCGAAGAGAAGATGGCCACCCGCCTCTTCGACAAGACAGCCAGCGGCTACGTGCCGACCCAGGCCGGCGAGCAGATGGTCGTCTATGCGCAGCGCGTGGAAGAGAACGTCGCCGAGATGGAGCTGGCGGTTCAGGGCATCGACGAGGCCCCGTGCGGCGTGGTGCGGGTCACGACCCTCGAAGAGATAACCCTGGGCCTGGCACCGCTGTTTGAGCGGTTCCGCAGTGGCCACTCCGGCATCACCTTGGACATCATCCCCGGCACGCGGCGGGTCGATTTGGCGCTTCGTGAAGCAGACGCCGCCATTCGCCTGACCAACAGCCCCAAAGAGAACCTCGTCGGCCGGCGCGTCGCCAACATGTGCATCGCCCCCTACGCGTCCCGTGAATACCTGCAGTCGGTGGCGCCAGACACGCCCATCACCGACCTGCGCTGGATCAGCTGGAGCGACCCCATGCTCAAACACCCCGCGGTGCAGTTCATCGAGAACAACGTCTCGCCGAACAACATCGTGCTGAGGGTCTCGACCGGCGTGTCCGGGCATGCAAGTGCGGTGGCCGGCAGTGGGGTCGCGATCATGAACTGCTACGTCGCTGACCAGGACCCGCGCCTGCAGCGGGTGACGGAGCCAAACCACGACTGGGACCTGGGCATGTGGGTGGTCACGCATGAGGACCTGCGGGCGACCGCTCGAGTCCGCCTGTTCCTGGAGTTCATGTACACAGCGCTGGGAGAACAGAGGGATCTGATCGAGGGCCGCAAGCCGCTGTATCCGACGTGGAGCCAGTCAGTATGATGCCGCCATGTCCACCTCAGACCTGTCAGGCCGTTTAAAAGGCCCGAAGGGTCTTTTGATGCGGGCTGCGCCAAGGCGGCCGCTGCCCCGG
>CAYYHT010001036.1:0-2203 GCA_964471355.1 uncultured Enterobacteriaceae bacterium | reverse complement strand
CCCCTCCTTGGGCGAGACGAAGCTCGCCACTCCTTGGGCGAGACGAAGCTCGCCAGTCCTTGGGCGAGACGAAGCTCGCCACTCCTTGGGCCAGTGGCTTAGACGGTCAGCAACTTGGAGCGCGCATGACAAGGGATCTCCGGCTGCTGCTGACTTTGGTGCTGCTGACCGGGTGTAGCAGCAAGGGGGCAGCCAACTTGGTCGGTGACAAACCGGCACGCGCCCTCGAACTGCCCACCTTCGCGGCAGTGGCCCACAATGGCCAGCCTCGCGGACCCGAACATCTCAAGGGTCACCCCACCGTCATCTGGTTCTATCCAGCCGCCGGGACCGCGGGTTGAACCATCGAGGGTTGCGGGTACCGCGACCTCCAAGACGACTTCGATGCACTCGGAGTCACCATTGTGGGCATCAGCTTTGACCCACCCGCCAAGAATGCCGAGTGGGCCAAGGAAAAGGGCTTCAGCTTCGAGCTATGGACCGACGAAAGCCGCGCCCTGGCCCAGCACTATGGTGCCGCGACCAGCGCCGACCAAGCCAGAGCAAGCCGCGAGACCCGACTGCTCAACGCCGACGGCCAGCTGCAGCTCGAGTACGAGGTCGGCCTGAACCTGGGCACGCATCCGTCGAGCGTGTTGGCCGACTGCAAGCGCCTGTTCGGCACGAGCTCAGCGCAGCACTGACCCAAGCGCGGCCTTGGCCGCGTAGTAGCCACACATGCCGTGCACGCCGCCACCGGGAGGCGTGTACTGCCCACACTGAAAAATGCGTGGGTTGGGTGTGGTGTAGGGGTTCCACCGCACCACCGGCCGCGTGAACAGCTGGCTGTAGTCGCCAGGCCCGCCGGTCACAGCCCCACCTATATAGGAAGGATTGTAGGCCTCCATGGCCGCGGCCGAGCGACTGTGGCGCGCCAGAATCAGGTCGCGAAAGCCCGGCGCGAAGCGCTCGATCTGAGCCTCCATGCGCTCGGTCATGTCGACATCCGAGCCTGCTGGAACGTGGCAGTAGGCGTAGCCGGTGTGCTTGCCTTCGGGGGCGCGGCTCGGGTCGAGCTGGCTCTGCTGGCACAGGATCAAGAACGGACGCTCAGCGTGCTCGCCTTTCCATGGAGCGGCCTCGGCCGCCGCAACTTCGGCGGCCGTTCCTCCCACATGAACCGTCGAGGCCTGCAGCAAGCGCTCGTCCTTCCAGGGAATGGGGCCCGAGAGCGCCCAGTCCATCTTGAAGGATCCCGGACCGTAGACGTAGGTGCCCAGTCGGCTGCGATACCTTTCTGGCAGCGACTCGGCGCAGATCGCGGACACCTGTTTGGGGGACAGGTCGAAGAGCACGGCCTTGGAGTCGGGCACATCGGCCAGAGAGGTGACCCGGTGGCCGGGCTGTACCGCGCCTCCAGCAGCGCGGATGACCGAGATCAAGGCGTCGGCGATGGACTGCGACCCACCTGTGGCGACCGGCCAGTTGGTCGCGTGGGCCGAGATGGTAAACACCAAGCCGACCGCGGCGGTGAGCCAGCCGTCGAGCTCGCGACAGGAATGCGCCGCACAGCCCGCAAACAGCGCCTTGGCCGGCTCTTCCGAGAACCAGGACCGGGTGAGCTCAGTCGCGGGAACGACTCCGCGGGCCCCCAGCAGGGACATCAGCAGCGGCGTGCTGGGAAGGCCAAGGGGAGCGAGCAGATTCTCGAACAGCTTGTCGGCGTTGGGCAAGAACGGGCGATTGAGACGGGTCCACGCGGCAGCATCGGCGCCCAACTCCGCTGCAGTGGCATCGAGATCGAGCTGTGCCAAGGCCGCCGGACGGTCGTCCAGAGGGTGCCCATAGGAGTACTTGGAACGGGCCCACACCAGACCGTGCTGCTCGAGCTGCAGCTCTTTGAAGGCGGGGGACAGCGCGCCCGTCGGATGCACAGCGGCACACACGTCGTGGCGAAAACCCGGCAGGGTCAGTTCTGCAGTTCGCAGACCACCGCCGAGGGTGTCGGCGCCCTCGAGCACCAAGACCTTGCGGCCGGCCTGGGCCAGGACCGCGGCGGCCGTCAGACCATTGGGACCACTGCCCACGATGATTGCGTCGTATTCCACAGTCGCTGGATATCAAGGTTGGCAACAATGACCGCCCTCGAGGAACGGTCTTCGAAGCCTAAGGGTTGGTGCTGGTCGGCCATGCGAGATATTCGCCGCCCGAACCGAGGTATCCC
>CAYYHT010001035.1:0-2211 GCA_964471355.1 uncultured Enterobacteriaceae bacterium | reverse complement strand
CGCTGTCTTCGGGGTACTGCAGCTGAACCCAGAGCGGTTGATCGGCGTACTCAAAGCCAGCGGTGAACCAGCCTTCTCCGACGTGGAAGCGGCCGGCACGGTCGATCCCGAACGAATCACGCGGGTCGCCATCTTGAGCCGTCATGTTGAAGCCGTGGGCGTCGAAGCCGAACTTCCCGTCGTCTTCCTGGGCGATTGCCGTGGTGCTTACCAGCATTCCTGCCGTGAGAATTGCAGCCCAGCTCTTCATGCGCGTCACTCCGTACACACGGCAGAGTCCCACAAGAAATGCCCAAGCGGCAAGTTCTGGCGACGATCCGCAGCGTCGTACTACGGAAGTGCGCTTCTGACCGCTTCTACAATCTGCTCTGGACGCGGAAAGCCGTCGAGGCTCTTCTTGGCCACCACCGCACCGTCCACACGCACCTCAAAGATGCCTCGATGGCCTGGGACCAGTGTCGTCTCAACACCCAGTTCCTCCCTCAAGACATCCGCCGCCCGGGCGGCTCGAGGGAGGTAGTTTCAGGACTTGCAGTACTCGATTTCGACCATCTGGCAGCCTCGCTATTCCGGGAAACTAAGGACCAAGGGTCGGCCGTCCACCCGTCGTTCCTCAAAAGTAGCAGCCTCCTGTGAGGTGACCGGAGAATCGCTCTCTTGCACAACGGCGTCGAGCCACGACTCGGTGGCGACGCATAGATCGTGTCCCTGCCGGGTTGCTGTCCTGCTGGCCCAAAACTCGAGCACCGCCACGCGGCGAGCATCGACGCCATCGATGGGAGCCCCGCCGTCGAGCGCCACTCCATCGGTCCACAGCGTGTCGAGTCGACCGGGCAGCGCCTCGACATTCTCTTGGTGGGCGGTCTCGACAACCACGGCGATGTACTGCGTATGTTCGGCCCCAACCGCGGCGAGCAGGTCCGAACGAACGGTCTGAAGCAACGCTCGACGGGGCATGAAGTACATGCCGAGCTTGGGCACGATTCGGTACATCGGCCTGCCCAAGTCCGAGCTTTCGGCTTGGCCAGACGCCACGTCCTCTTCGGAGACCAAGTCCACAAGCTGCACTTCGCGGTGCTCGGTCGCGCCAAATCCTCCGTAGTCGCCGTAGCTATTGACGCCCGCGTCCTTGGGGATGAGCACCGGTCGGGTGAAGTCGATGCGCCCGTCCTCGTACAGCTTGGCCTTGCTCATCCACGCGCGCGGCGGCTCGAAGATGATGACGCCCTCGCGCCTGTTCTTGATCTGCCAGTCCTCGTCGCGCAGAGCACCAACCAGATCGCTGCGCGCATTGCGGACGGCAAGCCGGCCCCACACGGTGATCTCGTCGAAGGTCTCGGGCTCGCCGGTCTGCTCGACCGGGTCTTGGGCAAGCGCCAGCGCAGCCCACAGGCCGAGCAACGCGCTCACTCACCGACTCCGAGCCAGGGCGAGAGCTGTTCGCGGAAGTGGTCCGACCAAGGCCGCGGGCGCTTGGTCTCGGGGTCGACGCAGACCACCGTGCGACTGCCATGGGCGAAGTTCCGGTCCTCGTCCATGGGCATGATGCGAAAGCCAAAGGTGAGCGAGGTGCGGCCAATCTTGTCGATCCAGACGCGAACCCGCACCTGACCGACGCCTTCGACCGGCGCGTCGTACTCGATGTGGTTGGCCCGCACGAAATGGAAGCGGTCCGCGTGGGCCTCGTCGTTGAAGCCGGCGGTGCCCAAGTGCGCCCAGAAGGCACCGATGGTGCGCTCGAACAGCAGCAAATAGCGCGCGTTGTGCAGGATGCGGAATGAGTCGAGGTCGTCGAAGTAGACGCCCATCACCTGCTCGAAGAATCTGGCCATGGCCAGGGCCTAACGCAGCGCGATGCTCACTCGTCCTCGAAGGCTGCCTTGAGACGTTTTGCGATAGAAGCTTTCAATCGCACAGGGTCAACACCCGCGACCCGCGCCATCATGCCCAGCTTCAGGTTCATGTCGATGGCGCTGTCGGTCACCGCCACCGAACCGGACACGCCGATGCCCTTGATGGTCGCGTTGTCGCCCGACCAAGCCAAGCTCGCTCCATATTTGCCCATCATGTCCGAAAAGCCTTGCAGGCGGGACTTGGCGTCGCTGCGAGACAGGGAGTGGGGCTGATTGACGTGCACTTTGGACATAAGATCTCCTGTGTGACCGCAGCCTAGCAGACCGCGTTCAGTCCTTGGCGTCGCCTGGGTTCGCG
>CAYYHT010001034.1:0-2221 GCA_964471355.1 uncultured Enterobacteriaceae bacterium | reverse complement strand
AGAGATGCCAAGCGAGACCTTGCAGCGCGAAGGCGGCTGGATGCATGGCTTCCAGATCTGGGTCAACCTGCCCGCGTCCAAGAAGATGAGTGCACCGCGCTACCAAGGGCTGTCGCGCGACGAGATCCCATCCGCCACGTCCGAGGACGGACTCGCCACGGTGCGAGTCATTGCCGGTTCGGCTCTGGGGGTCGATGCAGCCATCGATACGCACATCCCCATCACCTACCAGCACTGGTCGCTCAAGGGTGGGGCTTCTCTCGACCAGCCCGTGCCCACCGACCACAACGCGTTTGCCTATGTGTTCGACGGCACCGCCGAGGTCGGCGAGAGCCGGCGACTCGTCACCAGCGGACAAGTCGCCTTCTTCGGGCCCGGCGACGTCGTGCGCATTGGCGCCGCCGAGGGGTCGACGGCCGAGGTGCTTCTGTTGTCCGGCAAACCCATCCGCGAGCCCGTGGCCCGCTACGGCCCGTTTGTCATGAACACCCGCGACGAGATCATCCAAGCGTTCGAGGACTACCAGACCGGCAAGATGGGCAACATTGAGCGTAGCTAGAACTGCTCGGCTTCTGTGCTATCGGCCAGAGCGCCCGTCGAGGACTGGCCCTGGCTGATGGCATTGCGCACCGAGTCGAAGTAGCCCGTGCCCACCTCGCGCTGGTGCCGGGTGGCCGTGTAGCCGTCCACCTCGGCGCCGAACTCGGCCTGCTGAAGGCTTGAGTAGGCCGTCATGCCGGTCTCGCGGTAGCCCTTGGCCAGCTGGAACATGCTGTGGTTCAGTGCGTGGAAGCCCGCGAGGGTCACGAACTGGAACTTGTAGCCCATCTTGCCGAGCTCTTTCTGGAACTTGGCGATGGTGGCGTCGTCCAGATGCTTCTTCCAGTTGAAGCTGGGGGAGCAGTTGTAGGCCAGCAGCTTGCCGGGGAAGTGCTTGTGCATCGCATCGGCGAACTTGCGAGCCTCGTCGAGGTCGGGCTTGCCGGTCTCGCACCAGATGAGGTCTGCGTACGGCGCGTAGGCCAGGCCACGCGCAATGGCCATGTCAATGCCGCCGGTGATGCGGAAGAAGCCCTCGTTGGTGCGCTCGCCGGTGATGAAGCGGTGGTCGCTCTCGTCGATGTCGCTGGTGAGCAGCTGGGCGCTGTTGGCGTCCGTGCGAGCGATGAGGACCGTCGGCGTGTCGCAGACGTCCGCGGCCAAACGCGCGGCGACCAGGGTCTGCACGAACTGCTTGGTCGGAACCAGGACTTTGCCGCCCAGGTGGCCACACTTCTTCTCGGATGCGAGCTGGTCTTCGAAGTGCACGCCGGCAGCACCCGCGCCAATCATCGACTTCATCAGCTCATGGGCGTTCAGGGCGCCGCCGAAACCCGCCTCGGCGTCCGCAACGATGGGCGCAAACCAATCGCGGCTCACCCTCCCTTCTGCGCACTCGATCTGGTCTGCCCGCTGCAGCGCCTGGTTGATGCGACGCACAACGCTGGGCACGGAGTTGGACGGGTAGAGGCTCTGGTCGGGGTACATCTGGCCCGACAGGTTGGCATCGGCCGCGACCTGCCACCCCGACAGGTAGATGGCCTGCAGCCCAGCCCGCACCTGCTGCACGGCCTGGTTGCCGGTCAGTGCGCCCAGGGCGTTGATGTAGTCCTCGGTGTGCAGCAGCTCCCACAGGCGGCGGGCGCCGCGGCGAGCGAGTGTGTGTTCGATGCGCACGGTTCCCCGCAAGCGCTCGACCTCGTCAAAGCTGTATGGGCGCACCACACCGTCGAAGCGGCGGGCGTGCAGGTCACCAAATGGGTCAGAGGATTCCAGGATTGCGGACATGTGCCTACTCCAAAGTGCTGGTGTCGAGCGTGATCAAGTGGTCGTAGGCCGTGAGCGTGAGGAACTCATCGAGCTCATCGGCGGTGACTAGGTCATGAAAGAGCTGAATGGCCAGGTCGAAGCGACCGCCATGCATGCCTTTGGTCTCGCGGGTGAACACCTGCTCGAACAGAGCGTGGGTGACCATGCGTCCGTCGTCGAGCTCGGCACCGTGCCGCAGCCACTGCCACACCTGCGAGCGCGAAATCTCGGCGGTGGCAGCGTCTTCCATCAAGTTGTAGAGCGGCACGCAGCCGTTCCCGCGCAGCCAAGCCTCGAGGTATTGCACACCCACCCGGATGTTCAGCCGCAGGCCTTCGAGAGTGCGCTTGCCCGTCGGTACCGCCAGCAAGTC
>CAYYHT010001033.1:0-2238 GCA_964471355.1 uncultured Enterobacteriaceae bacterium | reverse complement strand
CGGGCGGACGGCGGCGCGCCACGGCCGGCGCCGAAGTGTGGCGATGAACTCGATGAGGGCATCGACCTGTCGCTCCACCGCCTGCTCTACCTTAGCGACGACTGGACCGAGGAACGGAGTCCTGCAAGCGAGTCCGCGCAGGGGCGCACTGCTTGGTTCGCAAAAATGGATCTGGCTCGGTTCTTCCCGACCATCGATCGACGGGTGCTGGCCGAGAACCTGAAGGCCGAATGGCCGGAGTTGCCAGAGCGATTCATTGCCAACCTTCTGCGGTTCGTCGACACAAACGACACGATCTGGAAGGGCTTGGACGAGTCTGACAAGTGTCGACTCTACGAGGGGCATTTGAACGAGTCTGGACTGCCCACAGGTCTTATCGCCTCGGGCTTCCTGTCAAACGTCTTCCTTCGCAACACAGATGCCGAGCTGGATCATGCGCTCCACGCCGAGCAATTCCGGGGACGAGTAGCTCTGTTCCGGTACGTTGATGACCACATCATCATTGCCGACTCGCAGCAATCGCTGACGGCATGGTTGGCCACCCATCTTCGTACCGTTGTGAGCGCCGGTGTCCGGCCTCGCCTATCTAAGTTTGAGCCGACGCCGCTTGAGCTGGTCGCACGAGCCTTTGCCCAGTCACCCGAAGCGACGGCAGCCGAGCTAGCCGAGTTCGCCGAGTGGCTGGATTCATCCGCGGGAGACCTCAGACAATTGCCAGCGCATGTCCTCGATCGATTGGCCCCAGCGGGGGGGACTGGCGCGGCAGAGCCTGCGAGCATCGCGAGCCAACTCAACTCAAGGTGGATGCAGGAAGGCACGGCGGGACAGGGCCGCAGGGGGCCGTTTACGTCGGCGTTGTTGCAGCGCATGTCCCATCGCGCCGCCGAGGATCCTGCGATGCTGAGCGCGGATGATCTCGAGCGCAGGTTTGTGGATCTCCTAGATTTAGCCGAAGACCGTGGCGACGACGAGGAAGTCCGGCGTGACACAAAGGTGGCCTTCGCCGCAGCGTTCTTGAACGCGACGCCGCTGTCAGTGGACAATGAACCTGATCCACCAGCGCGGACTGCCACCGCCCCGCCAGCGATTGGCAGTGCTCCAGGAGCCGACCTCCAAGAAGAAGCGGGCGGGCTCGACCCGCGCCACGTGCGCGCCAAGCGCACCATGTCGGCGATCCACGAAGCAGTCATCTCGTTTCCAGAGAAGCACAGGCTGTACCAGCGTTGGACTGCGTGCGCGTCCCAACTCGCGCAGTTCCCTGGCGGCGATGGTACCACCCTCCAACTGGATGGCTGCACCTCGCAACTCGACAGTCTCCTTGATCCCGATCGTCAGCAAGAAGGGCCGGGCCGTCCGCTCTTGGTGGCCGAAGGCTCCGAGCAGTTTCGGCGGCGCATGAGCACACCTCTGAGCAGCTTCGCGCTTCACCGGCGGCTGGACGCAGCTGCAGACGCAATGGTCCGGCGGCTGTTGCGACTCGCCGGAGCGTCAGCTGTCGAGGCCGGGGAAACAGCCGAGCGCGTCGTCTCCGACCGACGTGCTTTGGATTGGTTGGACTCGCTCGTCGCAACGAATCTCTTGCCAGCGGCGGCACGCCTGTCGAGCGCAGGCCTGCCGACAGATGCTCTGCTACGCGGCGATATCGAGTGGCTCGCCTTGCTCCGGGCAGTGACCCATTTGGGCAGTCACTCAGGCGAGTCTCCGCAACTGCTGCGTCGTGCCAGTCCAACGCCGATTCTGCCCCTGGGGATTGGTAGGCTGCTCGCCCGGATTTCGTTCAACTCGGGCTCCAACTCCTTGGTCGCCTCGGCACGGAGGGAGTTGGGACGCTGGCTCCGCGCCTTGCCGACTCCAGAAGAGGACCCTTGGTCGTTCGGAGAATGGAGACTGTTTGCAACGTTGCTGAGAACTGAGCCTCTGCGCGTGGCAAAGGACGTCGGGATCTCCGCTATCGGCAATGCCCTGCGCACGTACGCCGCCAATCCCAGGTGGGTGCAGGCCCTCTCCGACGATGTCTCAGCCGCTGGGATTCGCACCGCCTTTTGGTGGTCTCTCGCCGCCGATCACATGTTGTGGCGTTCAAGGGGCATGTTGGGGCCCTCCAGGCTCGAACAGAGCGTCGGCCAGGTCGGCGTCACCGCGGAAGGGGAGGCGAGCGCCGTGCTTTGGCAGGCCTATGCCCTTCTCAGAGGTGAGCCGGCGCAAAACAGGACTGGCCAGCCCGGGGCCCTTGTTTCT
>CAYYHT010001032.1:0-2244 GCA_964471355.1 uncultured Enterobacteriaceae bacterium | reverse complement strand
CCGGACATGCCAGTCCCGCAACAGATGGCGCTCCGACGGCTAAAGTCGAGGCTAGACCAATCAAGTAGTCTCTACAGCGGCAGCTTCTCGTCGGGCAGCTTGCGGTAGCGCTTGGTGTCCTTGAGACGTCGCAGGGCGGCAAACACGTCCGCTCCAGTGTCGAGGTCCGCATCGGGCATGGCACGGGACAAGATGTGCAGGATGGTCGGCGAGCCGGTCCGCAGGAATGGATTGGTGGCCCGTTCGACTTCGATGCGGCTGGGAACCGAGCAGCGTCCGCGTTCGCGAAGATCCCAGACCTTGGCGATGCGCTGGGCGAGCTCTTCGTTGTCGGGCTCGATGGTCCATGCAAACCGCAGGTTGTCTTCGGTGTATTCGTGGGCGCAGCAGACGCGGGTGCCATCGGGCAGTGCGGCCAGCTTGAGCAGACTGGCGTACATCAGCTCGGGAGGGCCGTCGAACAGGTATCCGCACCCGGCGCCAAACATCGTATCGCCGCAGAAGAGCACATCGCCGAACACATAGGAGACGTGGCCGTCGAGGTGGCCTTCGGTCTCGATGGTGGTGCCGACGGCCTGTCCAATGCGCACAGGCGATCCCTCGCGAACCACCTCGGTGATGCCGGGGATCATGCGCGCGACTTTTTCGGGCCCGATCACCCGCATGTCGGCCAACAGACCCTTGTCGGCCAAAGCGTTGTTGATTCCGATGTGATCGCCGTGTGTGTGCGTATTGATGACCGCTGTGAGGCGAATGCCACGGCCCTCGCAATAGGCGAGAACGGTGTCTGCATCGGGCGGACCGTCGATCACCGCCGCCGCGCGGGTCTCGGTGCACACGGCGATCCACACGAGATTGTCCTGCCATACTGGAATCTGGTGCACTTCGAGTGCTCCGCCCATGGCGATGAATGGCTCGGACGGCGATGTGACGACGTGTTGCATCTGAGAAAGGCATGTTACGCGAGAACGGTTCGCGCGGGGAGAGCATGGCGGGGATTGTCGATGAAGAGTTGTCCTTGCTTGGCGAGGTCAGCACGTTGCTGCAAGAGGTGCCCTATGTCGCACCTCCCAGGGAAGATCAGATCGTGGCAGAGCTGTTGCGGCTGCGCGAAGAGATCCCTGCCGCCAAAGAAGAGGACAAAGGCTCGCTCATGGCGCAGTACAACCAGCAGATCAGCCTGCTGGATCAGCTGCGCGACTCGCGAGACACCAAAGATGTCGACCCGGACTCGCCCTACTTTGCGCATCTGAGATTGGTCGAAGACGGCAAGTCCCGCGACCTGTGCTTGGGCAAGGCCACGCGCATTCAGCGAGGCGTGCGCATCATCGATTGGCGCAACGCCCCCATCAGCCGAATTTTCTACCGCTACCAACAGGGCGAAGAGTACGAAGAGGACTTCGGCGACCGAACCATTCTGGGCGTCGTCTCGGCACGTCGGACTGTGACCATTCGCCGAGGCGATCTGTCACGCATCGACTCCCCCGAAGGCATCTGGACCCTGCACGACGGCAAGTGGCAGCGCTCCGAACGTCAGGCCGCCCGGCTCGCCGGTGGTCAGGGCACCGCCATGGCCGTCTACAAGGCGGGCGAAGGCAGTGATCGCCGACTTGGCACCGACTTGGCCGGCCACCGACGACGCACAGACAAGCGACTGCCCGACATTGCGGGACTGATCGACGAAGATCAGTTCGAGCTCATCACCCAGCCCAGCGCTGGCTTTGTGGTCATCCGAGGCACTGCCGGATCGGGCAAGACCACCGTCGCTCTGCACCGCATCGCGTTTATGGCCTACGAGCAGCCCTCCATCAACAGTGACCGCACGCTGTTCCTCGTGTTCAGCCGCGCCCTTCGCGACTACGTCAGCCACGTGCTGCCGGCACTCGGAGTGGGCAAGGTCAAGGTCTCGACGTTCCGCGAGTGGGCCCAAGAGCGCCGCAAGCGGCACTTCCCTCGACTGCCCAAAGAAGTCCGCGAAGACACGCTGTCCGGCGCCGTGCGGCTCAAGCTGCACCCGGCCATGATGACGGTGCTCGAGCGCCAAGTGCTGATGAACAGCGGGCGCCCCAACGGCGAACAGGCGCTCGACGACTTCATGAGCGCGCTGACCAACCGCCGACTCATTCGCGAGTGCCTCGACGAGATCGATCCCAAGGCCTTCACCGATGCCGAGCTCGAGCGCATCACGCTGTGGTGCCACGACCGGCACCAAGAGATCATCGAGTGGATGGACGGCGAGAAGAA
>CAYYHT010001031.1:0-2244 GCA_964471355.1 uncultured Enterobacteriaceae bacterium | reverse complement strand
GTGACCGCCTGACCGCCCATCAGGAACGCCCGGCTGGGCACATTCATGAGCTGAAGCTCGACGACTTCTTCGTCGACGGCGTCGGCTGCCGGAGTCATGACGACTGCGTCGACCACCGCCAACAAGGCAACAGCCGCGGCGAGAAGAGGAGTGGGGATGGAGTTGAGTGACAAAGTGACCTCCCAGGTTCTGTACAAAACCTAAGGAACCCGCCTGCAAGCGGGGTAAGCGGTCGGTATGGCGTTTGTAAGCCGTGGTTTACGTGGGCTCTGAACGCGCCAGCGGAGTACACTCGGGACGTGAAATTCGCCGTGCCGATGTTGGACATGGACGCCCACCAGCGGCCGTTCGCCGACGCTCTGAAGACCGCGCTAGCCCAGGTCGTGGACTCGGGCCGGTACATCGGTGGCGCCCGCATCGCCGAGCTCGAACAGCGCATTGCCAGCTACGTCGGCGCAAGCCATGCGATCGGCGTGTCCTCGGGCACTGACGCGCTGCTGGCCTCGCTCATGGCTCTCGGCATCGGCCCCGGCGACCAGGTGCTGACCACCCCCTACTCGTTCTTTGCGACCGCAGGCTCCATCGCCCGCGTGGGCGCACGTCCCGTCTTCGTCGACATCGATCCGCTGACCGGCAACATCGACGCTCCATCTGTCCAGACGGTGCTCGACGCATTCGGCGCAGACATCCGGGCCATCCTTCCCGTCCACCTCTTCGGACAGACCGCTCATATGCAGCCGCTGCTCGAAGCGGCATCGGACCATGGCATCCCGGTCATCGAGGATGCGGCACAGGCCATCGGCGCCCGGGCTGAGCTGGCCAGCGGGACCGCTCGCGCCGGGTCCATGGGCGCGTTGGGCTGCCTGTCCTTCTTCCCAAGCAAGAACCTGGGAGGCATAGGCGATGGCGGCATGGTCCTCACTTCGGACGCCGACTTGGCTGACCGGGTCCGCAGCCTCAGATCACACGGGGCCGACGCGAATCAGACCCACGCTCTGCTGGGCGGAAACTTCCGCCTCGACGCCCTGCAGGCGGCCGCACTGCTGGTCAAGCTGCCCTACCTCGACGGCTGGCACCAAGCCCGACGGGCCCACGCGATGCGCTACGACGCCGCCCTGGCCTCGGTCGACGATGTGACGCCCCTGGGCTTGAGCGGGCCTCGGGACGCCCACTGCTACAACCAGTATGTGATTCGAGTGCCCGGCCGTCGAGACGCACTGATGCAGCATCTGCAGGACCACGGCATCGCGTCTGCCGTGTACTACCGGCTGCCTCTGCACCTGCAGCCGTGCTTCGCCCACCTCGAGTATTCCCCCGGCGACTTCCCCCACGCCGAGGCCCTGGCCGCGGACTCCATGGCCATTCCGGTGTACGCCGAGCTGACAGACCAGCAGCAGCAGCACGTCATCGAGACGATTCGCGCCTTCTGAGGCCTGGACTACAGGTCGTCGCCGCCGCCAAACACGCTGTCGAGTCCCGTCGGAACCGCTTCGACGGCAAATCCCTCTTGCACGTCGGTGTGCTGGGGCATGCCCAGGTCGGACAGGTGGGCGTTGGGGTCGAGCAGCCGCTCCAGCAGACCATCGACAAAGTCGCTGCCGTGCAGCATGTGGCGCCATTCCTCGGGAATGCCCGCCTCGCCGTGCATCAGGCCCGCGATGCCTCCGGCCACAGCTGCCGTCGTGTCGGTATCGAGGCCAAAGGCGACTGCGCGTCGAACCACCGCCGCGAAGTCGGGCTCTCGCACGGCCACGCGGGCCGAGTGCAGGCAATCGAGCACGTAGCCAGAGCCACGGGCCTGGAAGGGCTTGAGCACGAACTCGAGCTCACTGCCGTGCACGCCTTCGCCGTAGATCGGCTTCAACGAGGTCACGGCTGCGTCCCAGGGGTCGGGCACCTCGTCGAGAATGCCTCGGGCCCACAGCACGTACAGCCCACAACAGACCTCGGAGCGGGGATGGGCATGGGTGATGTGCGACTGCAGGTGAGCATCGCGAACCAGGGCCTCGTCGCTGCCTTGGTGCCACAGCGCCAGGGGCAGCACACGCATGAGGCTGCCGTTGCCGTTGTCCCGCTCGCCATTGCCACCTGCATCGAGTGCGGGCACGCCTTGCTCCAGCTTGTTCAGGGCCTCGGTCGTCTGGTTGCCGATGTCGAAGGGGCGGCCATCTGGGGTCGCGTAGCCCTCGTTCCACCAGCGCACAAAGCGGCGTCCCCAGTCATCGGGGTACATCTGACCGCAGG
>CAYYHT010001030.1:0-2248 GCA_964471355.1 uncultured Enterobacteriaceae bacterium | reverse complement strand
GCGGTTCCTGGCCACCGCCCTCTGCCAGCGCTCGAGCCCGGTGTCGGGCTGCGCGACGATCTCTTCATCCCTCAAGTAGCGGCGGACATCCTGTGCCAGAGCGGCGACATCCGAGTACCGGTTGTCGGGCACGGTCATGGTGGCTTTGGCGATGATGGCGGCGAGCTGTCGTGGGATGCCTTCGCCGGTGATGGCGTGCTTGCCATCGGTCAGCGTGCCTTCCTTGGCTCGCAGCAGATGCACGGTGTACAGATCGCCTGGATAGGCTGATTTGAGCGCACAGATCTCGAACAGAATCAGGCCCATCGAGTACTGGTCGCTGCGAGCATCCATGGTGTCGATCATGCCGAGCGCCTGTTCGGGGGACATGTACTGGGGGGTGCCCATCACCGAGCCCGCTGCGGTGCCTCCGCTGCTCATCGACATCTCGTCGAAGGTCGATGTGGGGTCCCAGGCCTCGTCGTCGCCGAGCACCTTGGCCAGACCCCAGTCCATGAGCACGACTTCTCGATCTGAGCCGATCATGATGTTGGCTGGCTTCAGGTCACGGTGGATGACTCCACGCCCATGGGCGTAGTGCAGGGCGTTGCAGACCGACAGGAAGATCTCGAGTCGGGACGCCAGGTCGAAGTCCTGGGGAAGGGGGTCGGGCAGCTTGTGAGCCTCCCGGGTGTCTCGGAGCAACCCCGACAGCGTGTGGCCGCGGATCATCTTCATGGTGTAGCCCAGCAGGCCATCGTCGCCGGTTCCCAGGCTGTACACCGGAACGATTCCCGGATGGTCGAGCTGGGCTGTGATCAACGCCTCATTGACGAAGCGGCGGACGCTGGGTTTGTCCAAGGCTAGGCGCTCGTGCAGGCGCTTGTAGGCGACGTTTCGGCCCAGGCGGTGGTCGTGGGCCAGCAGAACTTCGCCCTGTCCGCCCTTGTCGATCTGGGTCATCACCTCGTACTGCTGCTCGATGACCGTGCCCTGGCTGCGCTCGCTGGGCAGATGAATGCCGACCTCGGTCTGGACCAGCGCCGCCGCCAACTGGGCGTCGTCGAGGAAATTGTCCCGGTGCAGTGCCAGCACAAACCGGGCGAGGTGCGCATCGGGATGGTCGCGTGTGAACGCCGCATAGACCCGCTCGAGCACGTCGGATTCGACGATCGGCTCCAGTACGTCTCGCAGTGCGGTGGATAGCATCGCGGGCCAGGGTAGCAGCTCAGACGTGGGGCCACCGACCTGCTAGGCTGGCCGACACTTTGGGGACCCAATGCTGCTCATCTGCACCAAGACTTGAAGCACCTGTCGCAAGGCGGTCGCCTTGCTCAAGGAACACGGAATTGCGCACACCTACCGCGAGTACACCAAAGACCCGCTGTCCGCCGACGAGCTGCGTGATGTCCTGGCCAAGCTGGGCATGAGCGCCAAGGAAGCGATGCGCAAGCGGGACGCCAAGAAGGCAGGGCTTACCGGAGAGGAGGGCGATGACGTACTGATCGCCGCAATGGCCGGCAATCCACGCCTGCTGCAGCGGCCCATCGGCGTCGTCGGAGACAAAGCCGCAATGGGGCGGCCCATCGAGAACCTGCTCACCATCGTCTAGGCCACCCTTAGAGCAGTCCGGTCACTCGGGGCGCTTGAAGATCGGGATCTCGCTGGTGGTGGGCTCGGACATCCACGCGCTGAGCACGTCGTCCTCGACGGTCCCGCGGAAGTTCGATTCCATGGTGCTCACGGTGCGTGCCACGTAGGCCATGCAGCGACGCAAGGCCTGCGGCTCATAGATCGCATTCTTGCCAGGAATTGCAGCTCGAAATGCGATGCGCTCGGCGTCGGGGTCAAGCACCCACGCCCCGAAGACGATCTCGCCATTCGCGTCCGAGAGCAGTGGGTAGAGCGCCGTCCACTTCTTGCGGGTCACCACCGCCTGCGTGACCATCGAAAACACGATGAAGTCGCCGTCATCGACCACGATGATGCGCAGTTTTCGATCGTCGGATTCGGGAATTGTGATCTCCATCACCTCGCCGTTGTCAGTCGCCGCAACAGCCAATCCCTCGCTGGCCAACCACCGTGCCATCCACCCCGAAATGCTTCGTTCTAGGCTCAACCCGCCCTCCAGTCGCATTTACAGGTTACAATAGGATTGGTTTTTCCACCCGATGATGAGTTCCCTCAGCTCATCCGGAGGTTTTATGAGCTTTCTGAAGAAGTTGTTCGGCGGCGGCGGCAAGGACAAGGAGGCTCAAAAGGCCCCAGT
>CAYYHT010001029.1:0-2255 GCA_964471355.1 uncultured Enterobacteriaceae bacterium | reverse complement strand
CCCAGCCCGAGCCGGAGTCTCCACCGCAGCCCGAGCCGGAGTCCGCTACCCAGCCCGAGCCGGAGTCCGCTACCCAGCCCGAGCCGGAGTCCCCACCGCAGCCCGAGCCGGAGTCCCCACCGCAGCCCGCGCCGGAAGCGACTGCAGACGTCGACCTCATGGAAGAGAACAAAAGCTTCGGCACCGCCCTCGACCTGTTGGGTCTGACCGTGACCTGGTCTGGCTACGGAGACTTCCAAGGAACCTACCTGGCCAAGAAGACGGATCCGGCCGACTCCCTCTCGACCGACAAGTTCGGGTTTGACGCGTACCACTTCAATCCAATCATGGGAGCGCGCCTCAGTGACCGGGCGTGGGCCGAGCTTGAGTTCGAGTTCGAGCACGCGGGCACCGAGATCAAGATTGAGTACGCGATCATCGACTACACGCTTGCCGACGGCATGACGCTCCGCATCGGCAAGATCCTCATGCCGGTCGGCACATTCAACGACCAGCTCCACCCCTCTTTCCGATGGACCCAGAGCTCACGCCCACGCATGCTGAAAGAGACGATGCCTGCGGTCTGGACTGACGTCGGCGTACAGCTGTTTGGGAAGTTCAAGTTCGGGTCGAACCGGCTGGACTACAGCGTGGCGCTCACAAACGGCATCGGCGGCACCGACGACAGCCTCGACTTCAGTAAGAGCAACCCGATCCGTGCCTTGCGTGGCAATCCAAAGAACGGCAGCAAGAATGGTCGAGACCAGAACACAGGCAAGGGCGTCGTGGGCCGTGTCGGGCTGACAGTGGCGAAGGGCGCACCCGTCGGCGAAACTGCGTTGCACCTCTCCGGATACACTGGAACCATCGACGAGGACAACGAGGTGCGCTGGTCTGTGGCCAACGTCGCCTTGTCCACCAAGCTCGGCCCATTCCGACTGCTGGCCGAAGGGGCGCAGAGCTACCTCGGCGACCCAAACGACAAGCTCGGGTTGGGTAGCAGGAGCGCTTCGGACGAATTCGAGCGCGGGCTCTTTGTGTACCCCCATGTGAAAGTCGGCAAGACCACCAGCGGCGTGCGCTACGACCACTACCTGCAGGGTGTCCGGGCGGCCTCGGACACCGCTGAGGTCCTTCCCGCGCGAGCCTGGAATGGAGTGGTCGCCAGCTCCAAGTACGACGTCAGCACATTCTGGAACCTGCGCGCCGAGGCCTCGTACTACCGGTTTGGTACCGAAGATGCGGGAGATGCCGTGTCCTTCGAAGAGGGCATCGGCATCGACGTGCTCTCGGCGTTCTACTGGTAGGCATACCAGCTGCTCCGTCGCCGCCGTCAGGCCCAGTCGATCTCGTAGGTCAGGGAGTGGCCGATCATCTCGCTGAAGCGCTGCACGGACTTGGCTCCCAAGCGCTCGGACATGCTCACGGGAATCTTGGTCTCGAGCCAGCCACCCCAGCCCGTGTGCTCGTCTTGCAGCCCACCGACGCCATCGGGAGTCGCTGCCGTCACCTGAGCCACCCGCTTGCCGGATTGCTCGAGCAGCTCGTACAGGTTGCGGTACAGCGTGTAGGACGTGTCGTTGAGATGGGCGTCCCAGTTGGCCACGGGCAAGAAGTCCACGAGGTGGACAAGCTGGTAGTTCATGGCCTCCCAGAACTGCTCGCCTGTCAGCTCGATGGGCTCGTTGTCGATGACCCGAAACATGCGCACGGCCTTGATCTCACGACCCAGGTTTGCCCGCAGCTCGGCGCGAATCTCACCGGAGTAGAGCAAGCGCAGCACGGATGGGAACGACTCGACATGCACCCAGTCGTCGGGGGACACGCGCTCCCTCAGCGCCGGAATCTTGTCTGCGGTCATGGCGAAGGTGTTGGTGCCCGTGCCGAGGATGCTGTGGAGCAGCAAGACAAGCGGAGAGCCCTCTGGGTAGTGCTTGCAGCAGTACTCATAGCCAAAATACAGATGATCCAGGAACGAGCCGTCAGCGTGCTCGACGTCGAAGTCGCATTGCTCGACCATGAATGTCATCAGCGCCTGGGACACCGCGGGCAGCGCGAGCTCGGCGGTCGCGGCGTCGTAGGCCTGCTGCACGTCGGCGCCTGCACTCTGGCTCCACCGAACCTCTTTGCCGACCCGCTTTTTCATGATGTAGCGAGCCGCCCGACCTTCCAGCGTGCCGAAGATGGTCTTGTTGAGATCGAAGTCCGGAATGCTGGTGATCGTCACCTTTCCGCGGTGATCGAGCCCCCCGGCATTGGCGATCTTGTTGTCGCTC
>CAYYHT010001028.1:219-2259 GCA_964471355.1 uncultured Enterobacteriaceae bacterium | reverse complement strand
CTCACGACGGACGGAGATGACTGGTTCTTGGTGGACCGGAAGAACGCCCCTTGTGGCCTCGCCATCGGCAGCGACCCCACCGCTCGGATCAGCAAGACCACCGACGGCCTCTTCTACGAGTTGGTCGCCGAGGTCCGCACGGTCTTCTGGAAGTCGCCCTACGAGTTCGGACTCGTCGGCTCCAACGTCGCCTGATCAGCCGGGTCGGCGGCTCCTCGTGCATCGGGGAGCCGCCCACCTGCCTTCTTCCACCCGGTCAGGAGACGTTCCCGTGACGGTCGAACTGCAACACGACGCCAGCACCCCGGTCGCCCTCACGGGTCGCCTTGTGGCTACGTCTGCGAGCCTTGCCGTCACGAAACCCGACGGGACCACCCTGTCCACCCCGACGGTGACCCTGCCGAGCGTCTCGACCACCACGACCAGTGGCACGACGGCGGCCGTCCTCGAACTGGCGGCCGTGACCGGCATCAGCCCCGGAACCCCGCTTCAGGTCACCAGCGACGGCGTTGTCTACGACTGCGAGGCGGCCGTCGTCGATGCCACGGCGAAGACGGTCACGTTGGTCACGGGCCTCCCGGTCATCCCCGATGTCGGCTCGACGGTGAAGGGGACGAAGCTCACTGCCACCGTCACCGCACCGGGGGCCAGCAACGTCGGCTCCAACTGGCGGCTCGTCTGGACGTACTCGGACGGGACGACCACGACCACCGAGTCCGAGGCAGCCGCCGTCGTCCGGCAGAGGTGGCTCAGTCCCATCGGTGCCGATGATGTGCGGGCCGTGCTGGCGGAGATGCAAACGACCCGCTCCGAGCAGTGGTGCTCCGACGTGGCTGACAAGGTGGACCAAGCCCTGCGGGCAAAGGTCGAGGCCACCGGCCGTCGCCCTTGGGCGTTCCTCAGCCCGATGGCGTTTGTCGCCGCCGCCCGGCAGGGGATCCGCTACGAGCTTGCGACCCGAGGCATCGCCCACGGGGGTCAAATCTACGAGGCCCAGCGGGAACTCCGGTTCGCCTTCGACGACAACCTCAACTCCGTCATCACGTCGCTCGCCTACGACAAGAACGCCGACGGTGCCATCTCCGGCGCTGAGTCCCGGCCGATGTTCTCCAGCATTCAGGCGGTCCGATGAGCATGGACACCGCCACCCTCCTCGACTCGCTGAAGGCTCGCATCGAGGCCCTCGTCCCGAGCACGCAGGTATCCGACGACGACCGCTTCAGGTGCGTCATCGGTAGTCGAACGGCAGTCACGGGTGCCCGTCAGGTGCTCCTCTCCGCTGAGGCCGGACGCCGAAAGCCAACGGGCGGGTCCACCTGCAACGACTGGGAGACGACGCTCTCTATCGTGACGGTCTACCCCGACACCCCGGCGGAACCCGGTCAGCGTGGGGTCTACAGCCACGCCATCGAAGACGCCGAGGACATGCTCGCCGACATCTACGGCTGGTCCACGACCACGGCCGGGATCCTCGCCATCGAGCCTGATCCCGCTCTGGTGGACGCCGACGGCCAAGGTCTGATCGCCAGCGAGCGGACCATCTTCATCCAGTTCGAGAGGAGCTAACCATGAGTGCATGGAACGACCATTCCCTGTGGGTGGCGATGCAGACCGCCTTCGGCACCGCCAACGTCACCGACAACAACTTCCAACCCCTTCTCGCCGAGGTTCCGAGCGTCAGTTTTGAAACCGAGGTTTCAGAACTCGACCTGATGACCGGGCAGGTTGGAGCGGCACCGGAACGCATCGTCGGACGCCGTTCGGGGACGCTCTCCTTCAGCATCCCGCTGGAGGGCTTTGTCTCTGGCTACGACCCGACCGGCGAGAACCCCGGCGGCGTCCCTGCCGGGTCTGACGAGGTGATCCCGATCTGGTTCGCCCTGCTGGCGAATGCGATGGGGTCCAACAACTCGGCCGCATCGTCGAACAGCGACTTCTTCCGGGGCTTGATGTGCTCGGTTAGCCAGTACACGTCGGCGGGCATGGCCTCGGGGACGGCCAGCAGCACTAAGGAGGAGAATGCTACCCCGAGTCCCAGGT
>CAYYHT010001028.1:0-209 GCA_964471355.1 uncultured Enterobacteriaceae bacterium | reverse complement strand
AGCATCGTCTGCGATGACGCCACCGCCTCGAACAAGATCAGCGTAGGCCAGCTTGTCGTCGCCGCCCTCAGCGCCACCAACACCTCGCCGCAAGCTGGATGGGTCAAGACCAAGGCCGTCCAGACCCTCACCCTGTTCGAGGCTGCCAAGAACAACGTCAACGACAACGCCGCCCACCTGTACGGCACGGCGACCGCCTACGCCTCGTC
>CAYYHT010001027.1:0-2263 GCA_964471355.1 uncultured Enterobacteriaceae bacterium | reverse complement strand
CTTCGTTGCCGCCGCCAAGGGTCAATCCGTAGGGGGCTGTGACGACGGGCTTGGCCGAGTACTTGGCGCGCATCATCAGCGTCTGAAGCGCCTTGATGTTGGCTTCGATCTCGTCCCAGTTGCCCTGCATGGCGCCCATGAGAATCATCAGGATGTTGGCGCCGGCGCAGAACGCCTTGCCGTCCTGGTTGCCGACGACGAGTGCGTCGAACTCACCGTTGTCCAGCCGATCGAGCGCCTGGTCATAGGTGGTGATGATCAGCTCGTCGAGCGCATTCATCTTGCTGTGGAACTCGAGTCCCAGTACGCCGTCACCGAGGTCGATGAGGCTGCACGATGGGTTGCGATCGACGGTGCCACGGCTGGCCTTGGCGTCGGCCAAGAACAGGTGGTCGTCGCCCCGGGCCACATTGGCGTCTGAGCCGCCCTGCTGCCAGTAAGTCAGCTCGCCCGCCTCGCTGCGGTCGTAGAAGCTGGTGCGTCCCGATGCGAGCATCGAGTCGACCCAGGCCGGCACGGTCATGCCGTCTTCCTTCATCTTGGCGACGGACTTGGCGACACCGATGGCATCCCAGACCTCAAACGGTCCCAGATCCCAGCCGAATCCCCAGCGCAGACCGTTGTCGATCTGCACGATATCGTCGGCGATCTCGGGCACGCGGTTTGCGGAGTAGATCAGCGTCTCGGCCGTCACCGTCCACGCGGCCTTGGCGGCGTCGTCGTCGCCGTAGACCATGGCCTGAAGCTTGTCGGACAGCTTGTCGGCCTTTTTCGCAGCACCCACAGATGGGTAGCGCGGCTTGGTCTTGGACTCGTACTCGAAGCTCTCGATGTTGAGGACACGGATGTCCTTCTTGCCGCCCTCTTTGAACATCTTGTAGAAGCCCGCGCCGGCCTTGCGACCCGTGGCTCCGGCCTCGACCAGCTTGGTCAGGAATGCGGGAGGCACGAACACGTCGCGCTCTTCGTCGTCGGGGCAGTTGTCATAGACGGTGCCAAAGACGTGAGCGAGGGTGTCGATGCCGACCACGTCAGCGGTGTTGAAGACCGCGGACTTCGGGCGTCCCATGGGGGTGCCGAAGATCATGTCGATGGCTTCGATGCCCATGCCGGTCTTGGCCATGTACCGGAAGACCGATCCCATGCCGAAGGTGCCGATGCGGTTGGCCACGAAGTTGGGCGTGTCCTTGGCGTTGACGATGCCCTTGCCCAGCGCGTCTTCGCCGAACTTGGCGAGCTTGGCGCCGACCTCGGGAAGGGTGTCGGGGCCGGTGACGATCTCGAGCAGGCGCATGTAGCGGACAGGATTGAAGAAGTGAGTGACAGCGAAGTGCTGCTTCATCTCTTCAGGCATGTCCTCGACCATCGAGGCCAGGGGAATGCCCGAGGTGTTCGATGTGACGATGCAGCCGGGCTTGCGGTGCTTGGCGACGTTGGCGAACACCATCTTTTTGATGTCCAGCCGCTCGACCACGACCTCGATGATCAGGTCGCATTCGCCGAGGCGCTCGCTGTGGTCATCGTAGTTGCAAGGCGTGATGAGCTTGGCGAACTCGGGTTTGTAGAGCAGCGCGGGCTTGCTCTTTGGGAGTTTCTTGACGCTGCCAGCGCTGAACTCCTGCTTGATGTCGAACAACAGACTCGGTACGCCGGCATTCGCGAGGTGGGCTGCAATGCCCGCCCCCATGACGCCAGACCCGAGCACTGCGACTTTGTTGAAGTCGGCCATTGGTGCTCCTCGGGAGGGTCCCGCGGCTTAATGAATGACGGTTCATCGCGCTACCCAATCACGCACGTCGGCTGAGTGACTCTTCGAGACATTCGAGTCGGAAACCGATCCGGAATGGTGGCGTATTCGTATGTACGTTCGAGAGGAACTCGGTTCATGCGGCACGGCAACCCATCGACACAGACCCACCTGCGACGCTTCATTTTGTTGGAGTTGCTGGGGACCGGAGCGTTTGGCGAGGTGTTTCTGGCCGAGCAGGACTCGGGCTCGGGATTTCGCCGCAAGGTCGCCATCAAGATGCTGCACGCCCAGCACGATGGCTTCGAGTTCGCCCAGCAGCGCATGAGGGACGAGGCCCGCATCCTGGCTCGCCTGACCCACCGCAACATCGTTGCTGCCCTAGACCTGCTGCAGCTCGACGGACGCTGGGCACTGATCATGGACTACGTGCCTGGCGCCGACCTCGAGGTCGTTGCAGAGGCCCTCAAAGGCAGCGAGCAGTCCTTCTCGGTCGCGGCCGCCCTCGAGGCCGAC
>CAYYHT010001026.1:0-2268 GCA_964471355.1 uncultured Enterobacteriaceae bacterium | reverse complement strand
GTTGCCGAAGAACTCGCGAGACAGATCCCGATGCCAGACCTCGTCGTCCTCGACTCTCCACCGGTAGACGATGCCTCCGACCTGTGGGTGCAGCACGAAGGTGCCGAACACGATGCGCTCGACGGGCAGTCCACACTGCACCAGCTTGTCGCCAAAGCCCTCGATAAAGGCGGCCACATCCCGGCTGCCATGACCCACTTCGAGGTGCCATTGCACGAGTTCGGCGTCCATCTGCATGGCCCACACTACCGCGCAACAGACAGATCTCTACAACCCGTAGCCAACCACTTGGCTCAGGTCATGGGACCCATCGCCGACCAGGTACTCATCTTCGCCGCCGCCGCCTCGAGCTCCGACCACTCTCGCATTGGCAACGCCGGACGTGACACACGTAGACAACGCGGACATTGCGCCCAGTGGGTCCACTGTTAGTCGCAAAGCATCGAGAGAAGAGGTCCGTGGCGGCTCGTTTTGCCCCTCCCTCCCGATGCAGATGAAATCCACGGCTTCCACTCTTGGAGGTCTGTATGACTCGTCTCGCTATTCTTCTCTCGCTCACTGCCCTCACCGCATGCACCCCCAAGGAGCTGACCGCTCCCGACCTGGGGCTCGACGACGGCGCCACCGCACGCAGCATGAGCGTCGCCGAGACCCTGGGCACCCTGGCACTGCTCAACAGCGCCGACACCGACATCGCCCTGTTGGACAGCTTCCTGGACGTGCGCGCCGCACGCTCGCTGGTCCACCACCGCAACGGCCCCGACGGCGTGTTCGGCACCGCAGACGACGACCTGTACGACTCCATCGCCGAGGCTGACGCGCAGTACTACGTTGGCAACAACGCCCTGCACAAGCTGGCCACATTCGCCGCCGACTCCGGCTGGATTCCGTCGGGCAGCGATGTCGTCGGCTCCTGGGACGACGTCGAGTTCACCCTCGACCAGATGACCGGCGCACTCGACCTGGCCAACACCCTCACCTTCACCTACCTCGACGACGACCTCGGCCTCGACCGACGCGCTGCCACCAGCATCGTCGAAGCCCGCCCGATTGCCGACATGGATGAGCTCTCGGGGCTGTACTACGTCAGCAAGACCGCGCTGACCAAGCTGCGAGGCGAAGTCGTCATTGGCAACGGTCCGTGGGGGGAATGCGACACCTCCGCCGACTGTGCCGACGGCCTTGTGTGCATGGGCGAGATCGCCTGGAACAGCGGCATCTACTGCGTCGACGACTCGATGTACGGCAACTTCACCCACGACGAAGCGGACGAAATCCCGGATCAGGGCAGCTTGGTCACGGCGGTCAACGTGCAGGGTCTGGGCAGCGTGCCGATCGACGTGGTGCTGACGCTCGACGTCGACCACCCCCGCCCCTCCGACCTCAAGATCACGATGGAGCACATCGGCTACGAACAGGTTGTCTGGGACCACGAGACCTCTCCCAGCAACGAGATCATCATCCGCGCCGTGCCGAGCGACGACATGGTTCAGGGTGACTGGACACTGACCGTCGAGGACAGCGTCGCTGGCGAGACCGGCGAGCTGCACGGCTGGAACCTGTACATCGTCAGCAACTGGGACTGAGCCGGTCGCTCAGGGGCAACCGGTTCACTTGCCGGTTGCCGTCATGACAAAGAGCGGCGAGCTTCGTCTCGCCGGTTCCTGCCGCCGAGCGGATCGAGAGCGAGACGAAGCTCGCCCCTCCTCGTCGCTATGCCGGGTTACCCGCTGCACACCGAACTGGGAGCCGACATTTCTTTCGAATCCATGGGCCTTGCCCCCGAGGTCCTGATGGGCCTCACCGACATGGGCTACACCGAGCCCACCCCGATCCAGGCCAAGGCCATCCCCATTGCCATGGAGGGCCGCGACTTGATCGCGTCGGCGTCCACCGGCACCGGCAAGACCGCCGCCTTCCTCCTTCCCACGCTGCATCAGCTCGTGGGCACGAAGCAGGGAATCATGCGGGTCTTGGTGCTGACGCCCACCCGAGAGCTGGCCTTTCAGATCGACGAACAGGCCCTGGCGCTGGGCTACCACCAAGGTCTGTCCAGCGTGGCCATCGTCGGCGGCATGAAGATGAACCCGCAAGAAGATGCCATTCGCTCAGGTGTCGAGATCATCGTGGCCACCCCCGGCCGCCTGATGGACCACATGAAGCAGAAGTACATGGACATGAGCACCGTGCAGTTCTTGATCCTCGACGAGGCCGACCGCATGTTCGACATGGGCTTTATCGACGACGTGCACCACATCGTGTCCCGCC
>CAYYHT010001025.1:0-2268 GCA_964471355.1 uncultured Enterobacteriaceae bacterium | reverse complement strand
CCCGACGCATCGAGGGTGCCAAAGAACTGGAAGCGCGGCGGACCTGGCACTCGTCCCTGCTGGGGCAGGGTGTGCACCAACGGCACTTCGACGGTGCCTCGCAGGGTGGGCATGCCCGAGCCCAAACCCTCAAAGGCGAGCGACCCGGAAGGGCCGTGACGGAACTCCATCGGAGTGGCAGAAGCGACGGCGAGCAAGAGGATGGCGATCAAGGAAGCTCCAACGTGATGTTCGTTGGAGGCCAGCGGGCCCGAAATCCGTGACTGGCATGGACATTCGTGACGGATCCGACGGGGTCGTGACACGAGTGTTAGCGATGCCAAAACAGACCCTCGAGCCCATGCACCCCAAAGATTTCGTTCCCTGGTACGGCAAAATCGCCGCCAAACTGGTCCTCTCCCGCGTTCCCGCGGCGTACGGCCTGTGGCGCAGCCTGTCGATGTTCCGCCACGGCAGCATGCACAAGCCCGACTACGCCCTCGATACCTTCCGCCAACACTTCAAGAAGTCGAAGCTGAAGGGCCGAAAAGATCTGGTCCACATGGAGTTCGGACCCGGCGACTCGCTGTTCTCGAGCCTGGTCTCCCGAGCCCACGGGGCCAGCAAGGTCTACCTGATGGATGTGGGCCGCTTTGCCGTCGATGACCTCGACGAGTACAGCGCCATGCACGAGTTCCTGCGCCATGTGCGGCTGCCGGTTCCCGACACCGACTTCACCGGCGACCTCGACTCAATGCTCGCGAGCATCAATGCCGAGTACCACACCGACGGCCTCGACAGCCTGCGCAACGTGCCCGACAACAGCGTCGACTACATCTGGAGCAACGCCGTTCTTGAGCACGTGCGCCTCGACGAGTTCCCCGAGACCGCGCGGCACATGAAGCGCCTGCTGCGACCCGGCGGCGTGTGCTGCCACCGCATCGACATTCGCGACCACCTCGACGAGGCCCTGAATAGCCTGCGCTTCCCCAAGAGCGTGTGGGAGAGCCGGGTCATGGCCAACTCCGGCTTCTACACCAACCGCATGCGCCGGGACATGATCGTGGACTGCTTCCGCGAGGCCGGATTCGAGGTCGAGGTCACCCGCGAAGTGCGATGGGATTCCATGCCGACCGCCCGCTGGAAGCTGCACGCGGACTACCGCGGACGCAGCGAGGACGAGCTGTTGGTGGCCGGCTTTGACGTGCGACTCACGCATCCCAGCTGACGCAGACGCATCGGCTGATTTCAGGTCTTCTCTGCATCGTGTGCGTCGCTGTTCGGTCCAATTGGGGTCACTCCAAGAGGGGTCACTCCAAGAGGGGTCAGGATCCTCCCATTCCTATTCGGCAAAGGCTCTGAAGTCGCTCGGACCGCACATCTACCTGGGGTCAGGATCCTCCCATTCCTATTCGAGGACACAAGCTGCCTCAGATTTCCGCCCTAATAGGAATGGGAGGATCCTGACCCCGCCTAGGAGGCGTCTACCAGCGAACATACGCCGGACACCGAATAGGAATGGGAGGATCCTGACCCCTAAGGTTCGACCCCTAAAGTTCGAAAGTTTGCGTCCTTGTTCGAGGTCCTCCGTCTTCCTAGGCAGAACCCCTTCCCTCTTGGAGGAAACGTGACCAAAGACAAGACTGTGAACGATGCCTGTGATCCTGAAGACTGCCCGGACGACTGCTGCCCCCCAGGAGGTTGCTGCTAAGTGACGACCGAGGACCTCTGGTCCACCTTCGCCGACCGGCTGCTGGCGTTCGTCCGCAGCCGAGTCGGCGCACAGGAGGCCGACGATGTGGTGCAGAAGGTCTTTCTGCGCATTCACAAGGCGCTGAGCCGTGGCGACAGCCCGGCCAATGCCGAGGCTTGGGTGTTCAAGATCGCCCGCAACGCCATCATCGACCACCGCCGCAAGGCTGGCTCGGACCGGTCAGAGCCGCTGGGCGACCAGGACCCGCCGGCACCCGACGATCTGCAAGACGACGCCGTCCGCGACCTGTCGGGCTGCGTGCGGCCGATGCTGCACACACTGCCAAAAGAACAAGCCGAGGCGCTGCGCTGGAACATGGATGGCATGACCCAAGCGGATGCTGCGAAGCGGGCGGGAATCAGCGTCTCGGGCATGAAGACCCGGGTTCAGCGAGGCCGCAAACAGCTCGCCGACTCGATGATTGCCTGCTGCGTGGCCGAGCTCGATGCACGCGGAGTCCCCGTGGACTGGGCCTGTGACTGCTAACAGGCCGTTGAAAAAGGCCCGAAGGGTCTTTTGATGCGGGCTGCGCCAAG
>CAYYHT010001024.1:0-2272 GCA_964471355.1 uncultured Enterobacteriaceae bacterium | reverse complement strand
GTGAAGCGCGAGCTGACGTCGAGGGTCGCTGTGCCGTCAAAGGTCCCAGATCCGCCAGCGCACAGCGTGTTCCAGGTCGACTCGATGATCGACAGCCGCGTCTGGGAGAGCACGTCCGCTGCCAGCTCGATGTCGACCGCGGTGTCGAATTCTGGCCCAGCATGCGTACCGACAAAGTGCACACTGGTGTATCCCAGGGTCTCGGTCACTAGCCCCTGACCGCTCACGTGCAGCTGCACGCCGGGGACGAGCACCGCGGGCTCCACGGCGCTTGCCTGCAGGCCCTCGCTCCACGACTCATCGACCGTGGCTCGATTGCCCTTGCACCCCGCACAGAGGGTCAGGGCGCACACGGTCAGTGCAATCCGCATGTGGTGCATCAACGGACGTCGAAGTCGATGAGGTACTCGGCCGCTGCGCCTTCAAAGCCCTGCACCACCACATAGAAGGTGTCGGTGCTGGCGACGCTGTACTCGAAGTACTCGTCTGCACTCCCCGATTGGCCGTTGTCGATGTCGCACGGCGGGCATGGGGTCAGGTCGGAGCCGCTGCTGTCGTAAAAATGGATGTCCAGGTCTTGGTCCGAAGTGGCCTGATCGAACAGCAGGGTGACTTCGACGGTGTCGCCGGCCTCCAGGTCGATTTCGTACCAGTCCTCGTCGTTGGGGCAGATGGAGCGGTCGCCGAAGTAGTCGCCGGCGCTGACCGGCACCGCGTCGAACATGCCGTCATCGGGCTCTTCGCCATCGGCTGCGCAACAGCCTCCGCTGGGCAGGGACAGATCGAGGTCGTAGCTTGTGTTGATGCCGGCAAACGGGGAGTACACGCGAAGGAAGTACAGGCCCGGTGCCAGGCAGCGGTTGACCGATTCGACGTCGCCGACGCCCAGGCTGGACTCGAGCCCGCCGCCGTCCTCGTCCAGCAGCTGCAGGTCCAGGTCGCCGTCTGCATGCGCGAACGAGACGACGGCTTCCATGGGCGTCGCATCGCCCAGCAACAGGCCGAAGTAGTCGTCGTCCATGGCGCCAGTCGGGCCGACGCAGATGGTCAGATCGTCGTAGCTGCCGTCTGCAAGGTCGGTGACACCTGGGTCATCGATGGTGTCATTGTCTTCATAGGCGTCTGGGGCGCAGGCGTCCTGGCACGAGTCTTCGTCGGGCAGGCAGACGTTGCCGATGGCGCTGTCCACGCTGGCCCAGGCGACATCCGAGCAGGTGCCCGTGGCGCAGGAATCACCCGGACCGGAGCAGGAGTCCAGGCACTGCACTTCGCCGCCCCCCGTTGCGATGCATCGACCGCTGTCGCACTGCACGTCGGCGGAACAGGTCTCGCAGGTACCGAGGCCGGCGCCGCTCGCCGGGCGCTCAACGACCAGCTCGTACACGTCGTCGATGGGAGCTGTGGAGCGGTGGTCACAGGGGCCGGCCGCATCGTCGTTGTCCGATGCCTCGATGAAGTAGTAGAGGCTGCGCTGGCTCCCCACTGGCTCTGAGAGCACGGGATTGGGGATGGAGCCCGTGTAGGTCCCGGACTGAGCCGTGCCGCTGCTCAAGGTCATCTCGACCTGGCTGAAGCTCGCAACGTCGAGGCTGGTCGGGTCGGTCGGCTCGACCGTGCTGAAGTACAGCACCGGCGCGCCATGCACCGCGATGTCGTCTGAGATCGACGCCTCGATGCTCAGGTCCAGCACGGTCGAGGCGTTCGCATCCGAGGTGTGGCTGATCTGCGGCCCGTCGCCCGGACAGCCCGTGAGCAGGTCCCGGCGCAGCACGATCAGGTACTTCTTGGTGGCGATGTGCCCGTCTCGATCTTCGGCGACGAAGGTGACCGGGTAGCGCTCGGCGGCTTCGATCTGCTTGTCGGTGGGGCAGAACGAGAAGGTGCCCGCCATGGGCTGGTCTTGATCGAAGTCATAGCCCTCTTCGATGGGCTCTTGCAGGGTCAGGCTGACGTCGGCGCCATCTGCATCTTCGACCACGACGTCGACGCTCATGCAGTCGGTTTCCCGAAGGTCCAGGGTCGTGCCCGAGCCCAGTGGCTCGCGGAACACCGGGACCGCCGCACCGCTCGAGACGGTCACCGCGACGGGCAACTCGGTCTGCTGCCGACCATCGTCAGCGGTCACGATGAGGGTGTGGCTGCCGACGTCCGAGGTGAGGGGAGTCCAGCGGAAATAGGCGGACTGCGAATCGAAGGGTGTCAGTGTGGCAGGAGCGCCTCGGGTGGCAATGTCCTCGAGGGTCGAGCTGGAGACACTCCACTCCAGCTCGTC
>CAYYHT010001023.1:0-2275 GCA_964471355.1 uncultured Enterobacteriaceae bacterium | reverse complement strand
TTGAGCGCGACCTGCCCGCCAAGCTGATTGAGCTGAAGATCGATGTCGCCTGGATTGCCCTGCATGGACGCTTTGGCGAGGACGGTTGCGTTCAAGGACTGCTTGAAGTCATGGGCATCCCGTACACAGGCTGCGATGTGCTCTCGTCCTCGGTGGCTATGGATAAGATCGCGACCAAGCGGGCCCTAGCCGGCGAGGCGTCCATCACGATGGCGCGGGACTGGGTCTATCGAAAGGGTCAGGCCTGGCCGTCTGACTTGAGCTTCCCAGTAGTGGTCAAACCGTCCATCGGCGGATCGACGGTGGGCATCACCATCGCGCGCAGCGAGCCAGAGCTGAAGAAATCGCTGGATGCAGCACTCGCGCTCAACACTGAGGTGTTGATCGAAGAGCTGATCGAGGGCGATGAAATCACCGTTGCGGTGCTCGATGGGCGCCCTCTGCCAGTCGTCCGAATCTTGCCCGAGTCGGGCTTCTTCGACTTCGAGGCCAAATACACCGCGGGCAAGACGACCTATGAAGTGCCTGCGGATATCTCTGAGAGCGCGTGGCAAAGGGCATCGGCGGCGGCCAAGACCTCGTTCGTGCGGCTGGGATGCCGCGGGCTGTGTCGTGCGGACTTCATCGTGCGCAAGTCCGATGACGAGCCGGTCTTCCTTGAGATCAACACCATTCCGGGCATGACGGCCACCAGCCTGTCGCCTATGGCGGCTCAGGCCGAAGGCGTTTCCTTCGAAGAGCTGGTTGAAAGAATCCTCAAGAAGGCCACCTCGATGGCAGCCGAGATCGAGGGCCTCTAGGCTCGGATCCGAGATTCGGATCCGCGGATCCGGATCGAAAGATCCCGTCGATCTCTAGAATCGGATCTTTAGATCCAGGTGAGATCGCACTGCGCCCCACGGGGTGATCAATGCACCGGTGCCTGGACTGGGTACAAGCACAAAAAAGTTATCCACAGCATCTGTGGACGACCCGATCGTATGGTTGGTTGAAGCTCCATTCTTATCGGGTGCGATCTGTCCGATCCAAACGGGAAGATCCGCCGATCCGGAAAAATGGATCGGACCTGTTGAACGCGATCCCTCGGCCCGGTACAAAGAGATCGACCTTTCGGTTCGAATCCCCTTCGAACCACCCCCCGGGTCCCATCGCGGCGCTCGCTGCACCCCTCCCTCCCCACACTCCCTCCCCCAAAAACACCGTGTCCCACACGCCATCGGACGAGGTCTCGACCTCGGACCTGACAACCTGGATCCGCCCGTTCGCCACAGCTGTTGTGGCGACGGGCCTCCTCGGCGCCCTCGTGGCGCTGAGGCCGGATCTTATGATGGTGGAGCGCGTGGAGTTCGTCGGCAACGACCGGGCGAGCGCAGCGTCGCTACGTCATCTGGTTGATGTGCGAAACGGCACCACAATGTGGGGCTCTGACCTGGGTCAGGCCGAGACCGGTGCAGTCCAGCACCCGTGGGTTCGGTCTGCACAAGCCGGGCGGAAATGGCCATCCACCATCGTCATCGAGGTCGTCGAGTACGAGCCCGTGGCGGTCGCACAGTGGGACGGCCTCCGGTACGTGGACAAGGATGGCACTCTCTTTCTCGGCTCTCGCACCGACGACCTCGACTACCCCGTCATCACGGGCATCGACGACGACTTGGAGCGCGCCCACCCCGGTCTTCCCCCCCTCGCCATCCGCGATGCACTCAGCTTGCTGGAGTCCCTAGACTCGCAAGGCTTGGTCGCTCGTAGCGAGGTCTCTGGCATTGACTTCTCGCGTACCCGGGGCTTCACGCTCCGGCTCGAGAGCGGTGCGGAGCTACTGTTTGGGCTCGACTCGCTCGAGCATCAGGTTGAACGTCTGTCGATGCTCGTTGAGCATCAGGGCATCGACCTATTCACGCCGGTCCTGGTTGATCTAGGGCCGAAGCGCGTGGCCATTGTTCGCCCCATATCGCCGGCTGTGAAGCCGGCATCCCTCTAGTCGATTGCGGAGGAATCGATGCTTGAATTGGTCGATTAAGAAGACCTGAGCGGCGCTAAGATCAAGGTGATCGGCGTCGGCGGAGGCGGCGGCAACGCTGTCAACACCATGATTGCGGCTGGCCTGACCGGCGTTGAGTTCATTGCGATGAACACCGATGCCCAAGACCTCAAGCGTTCACTTGCGTCACGGCGCTTCCAACTGGGCTCCCAGCTGACCCGAGGACTTGGCGCTGGCGCCGATCCAGAGGTGGGTCGCGAAGCCGCGATGGAAGACCGAGACCGTATCGCAGAGCTC
>CAYYHT010001022.1:0-2278 GCA_964471355.1 uncultured Enterobacteriaceae bacterium | reverse complement strand
CGGTCTGAGATCCGGTGCAGGCACAGACGGCCATCATCAGGAGCAGGGGTACCGACGAGGGCATGGGGTCTCCAGGATGCCTAGTATTGCTGCGTTCGCGTTGGGACCGAAATTTTCCTCTAGTGCGGCGATCCGTAGGTGTCTCCCCAGTTGCTTGACGCGGGGCCTCAGAGGGGTGATCCGGATTCGGGAGGTCGCATGCAAAAGAGGAAGCGCCGAGGCCCGTCGCCCAAGCCCGTGGGCCCACTCGCGCCTTGGATGATGAAGAGGTCAAGAAGCTGATGCGCGGACGGCGTATCGACGCCAGCGTTGCACTCCGTGCGCGCATCACCGACGTCACTCAACCCCGCGCGATAGCAGCGTGCCATGTCCCTCATCATCTTCGACCTCGACGGCACTCTGTCCGACAGCCATCAAGCCATCATTGGCTGCTTTATTGCAGCGTGTGAGGACAACGGGCAGGCGCCGCCGAGCGAAGACGCCGTGTCCGCCATGATCGGGCTGCCGCTGACGACCATGTTTGAAGCGCTGGCACCCGACGGTCCACAAGACGACCTCGTGGCCACCTACAAGAGCACCTACGTGGCGTTCGACAAGCAGCACACACGGCTGTTTGATGGGGTGCGCGAGCTGCTGCATGCTCTGCCTGGGCCGCTTGCCATCGCGACGAGCAAGGGCGTCTCGGGCGCCACGCGAACCCTGCGCATGTTCGGCATCGAAGATCAGTTTGCCATCGTGCTTGGCTTCGACAGCGTCGAACGTCCCAAGCCCGCGCCGGACATGATCCTAGAGGCGCTGCGTCGGTCCGGCCACAGTGCCGATGAGGCGGTCATGGTGGGCGACACCACCTTCGATCTAGAGATGGCCGACGCCGCCGGTGTGCGCGCCATTGCCGTTGGCTGGGGCGCCCACTCAGCACAGAAGCTCGAGCGGTGGAGACGGGTCGACACGGTCGACGAGCTGTTGGCTGCTTTGACCTAGGGGCTTGCTCGCAGGGCGCTGCCGTGCGATGTCCCCCCAAATGTCCGCCCGTTCGCCACTCCCCATCATCGCCTGGTACGCCGCCGCCGTCGGGGCCATCGCGATGGTGCCCTACCTCGCGGTCGTGCTGGAGGGCGCGGGGGTGTCTGATTCGGGCATCATCGGCGTGCTGTTGCTGCTGCCCGTATGCCGCATCTTGGGCGGGCCGATGTGGGCTGCGCTGGCCGATCGCAGCGGCAGTCCGGGACTGGTCCTGCGCTGCCTCGCAGTCGGGAGCGCCATGGCGGGGTTGTGGTTGGCCACCGCGAGTACGGTCGCGGGACTCGCACTCGGCATTGCCGCCTTCTCGCTGACCCGGGCCGGACAGTTCCCGATTGTCGATGCGCTGACCATTCGGGCACTGCCCGATGGAGCCCGTGGCTATTCCAGGGTCCGAGTGTGGGGCTCGGTGGCGTTCTTGGTGGCGGTGTTGCCGGTCGGCTATCTGCGCGAGACTTGGCCCAAGGCGCCCTTGGTGGTGGGTTGCGCATTCTTGGTCGCCAGCGCGGTGCTGGCCTTTGGTCTGCCCGAACCGCCCGCCTTGGACAAGCGGCCCAGCTTCGCCAGCCTGCGCCGTGTCTTGGCTCAGCCCCAGCTGCGCCTGCTGTTCGCCGTCGCTTTTGTGCACGGGGTCACCATCACCACCTACGACAACTTCTTCCCGCTGCATGTGCAGCGCCTGCACCTGCACTCGGGGGTCTCGGGCTTGGCCATCTGCCTCGGGGTGATTGCCGAGGTGGCGGTGATGGCCGTCGGACCTGCGCTTCTCGCCCGCTTTGGCGCCTACAACCTCGTGCTGGTGGGGGTTGCGTCCGGGCTTCCGCGCTGGCTTGTGACCGGCCTCTTTGATGACCCCATGCCGCTGATCGTGATTCAACTGCTGCATGGCCTGGGCTTCGGCGCCTTTTGGATTGCGGCCATCGACATCATCGCGCGGCATTCGCCCGCCGAGCTGCTGGCCTCTGCCCAGTCCTTGTTGCCTGCTGCTGGGTTTGGGGCCGGTTACCTCGGCGCCATGGCCTCGGCGGCGCTCTTGCTGTCTAGTGTGGGCACGGCAGGCATGTTCTTGGCGATGGTTGGCGTGAGTGCTGTGGCATTGGTGGGTGCGCTGCGCTTGAAGCAGATGGACGCGACATGACCAGCTACAACCAGTTGCCCTACGACACCCGACCGGTGGCCGCCACCCACCCTGATCGGCTGGCTACGGTGGCGATTCTGCTCGGACTGGATCCGGCGCCCATCGGGTCGGCACGGGTGC
>CAYYHT010001021.1:0-2282 GCA_964471355.1 uncultured Enterobacteriaceae bacterium | reverse complement strand
AGCCCCCACGAAACACCGAGCACTGGGCGACCGCATCGCGCTCCCAAAAGGACAGCTGGTCCCATGCCCAATCCATGGCCGCCGACAATCCGTCTTCAGGTCGCGAGGCCCGACCGGGTTCATAGCGGCGCATGCGGTCGGTGACGCCCCTCAGGATTTCATCTGGGGTCAGCTTGCCGACATGTGCTGCCACCAGCTCGATGCCCATTGGAGCGCCCGCCACGCTGCGAATCAGCTCAAAGACCGACGGAATGGTCGCGCCCACCAGTTGAAAGCCGGGGGCGACGGAGACTGCGGTCCGCAAGAACAGGGCGACGGATTCGGCGTTGCTCTCTTCGGGGAGAGACAATGGGCCCATGCGATAGCTGACCTCGGAGTCGATACCAAGGGGAACCCGGCAGCCAACGATGAAGCGCGCGCTTGGCGCCCTGCGAACCCACTGTTGGACAGTGCGCAACGCCCACTCGGCGACGCCATCGAAGCCATCGAGCGCGATCAGTACCCGACCTCGGGCCGCGATGGCGTGTCCGAGCTGTGCCACGCTCTCTTCAAGGGACCGCCCAAGAGTGAGCGGCACATCGAGCGCCCGACCCAGTTCGCGCAGCAACCCGTCGAGGGTGCTTGCTTGGGAGAGGTCACAGAACCACACTCCGCCGTCTTCGGCCCAATCCAGGAGCACGTCCATGCAGAATCGCTGCACAACCCGGCTCTTGCCCATTCCACCGGGCCCTGTGACGGTGACCACACGCACGCCAAAGCCCAGAATCTCGGCAATCGCGCCAAGATCAGCCCGTCGTCCCACAAACACGTCGCGGTCAGGCATCAGGTTGGAGCGGCGCGTATCCACGGTTCGCAGCGGAGCGAACTCCAAGTCGGCGAGCACCGCTGGCAGCACCTGGACCAAGTCTACAGCTCCGCGACGACCACGCAGCCGGTAGCTGCCCAGCTCGGCGACCAAGACCTTGTCGCCAAGCTGCCCGGCGACTTCGGAATAGGCGTCGGTGGACAACAGGACCTGACCGCCCAGCGCCGCGCCGGCAATGCGCGCGGCGTGGCTCACTGGCGCGCCGTAGTAGTTCATCTGCCGAATGCGCTCATCTTTGCGCGCGAGCGGTACACCGACGTGCACGCCCATTCGGACCCGCAAGCCGCGCTGCACCACATCATCATTGTCGTTGCGCACCACAGCCGCTTCGGGCTGTTCCATCAGCCACAGTGGCCAATGCAGTTCCAGCAGATCGACCTGAACAGCCAAAGACCATTCCACCGCCGCAAGCGCGTTCTCCCACACGGTCAGAAAAGCGTAGCCCTCACTCTTGACCTCGTGTCCGCCAAAATCAGTGAGCCGACGGCGCAGCAACGACTCGTACAGGTCCATGGCACGCGCCATGGTGGCCGGGTCGCGCTCGTGAAGCGTCGCGCCATAGCGAACATCCGAGTAAACGAGGGCCACTCGGCCGCGGGGGGGAAGCGTAAATGGAATCGCCATGCGCGCGAATTGTACTTCGATCGTCCCCGGAGGAAGGAGATCATCACCGATCTCTACGCCGCGAATCGCTGCGCTCTCCGAAACCCAGTTCAAAGTTAGGGTTTCCTTAATGCGGGGGGTCTCAGATCGGCTACAACCCCCTGCACGACAGGTTTTTCTTCGAAAACCGGTGGCGGTTTTCCAAAAGACCGCTATTCTTCGCCCGCTTCGTGGAAACCCCACGACTGGCCCAGTATGGGCCTTTCTGCACTTCACACCCCCGGGGAACAACTCCCCAAATCGCTGATGGAGCACACGATGAACAAGAAGGAATTGGCCGCTAAGGTTGCCAAGTCGACCGGTCTGTCCCAGGCCAAGGCCGCTGAAGTTGTCAACGCAATCTTCGACGCCCGCGCCGGCAAGGGCATCATCGCCTCAGAGCTGGACGCTGGCCGCAAGGTCACCATCCCCGGCTTCGGTACCTTCGGAACCCGCCGCCGCGCTGCGCGCACGGGCACCAACCCGGCCACCAAGGCCAAGATCCAGATTGCGGCGAAGACCTACCCCTTCTTCCGCGCTGGCAAGACCCTGAAGGAGCGGGTCGCCAAGTAAGGCACCCCGTTTTCTGATGGCAACGCCCGGCTCATCCGAGTCGGGCGTTCCTGTTTGTGGGTTGCACAAAACCCCCTGCTGGTTGTCTGATGAGGAAAAGGAGCTGACCTTGAAGCACAGCATCACTCACGACTTGCCCCATGAACTTGCCTGCAAGGCCACGCGCCTGGCGCTCGACAGCTACCGCGACAACTTCAGCCAG
>CAYYHT010001020.1:0-2282 GCA_964471355.1 uncultured Enterobacteriaceae bacterium | reverse complement strand
CCGAGCGCCGTGTTCCCGAGCGCATGCCCGAGCTCTACGCTCAGTCCTTTGCCCACGCTCTCGACCCTCACTCGACCTTTCTGACTGCCAAAGACCTGGCCGACTTCAACATCGCCATGAGCCTGTCCCTCGAGGGCATCGGCGCGGTCCTGCGCAACCGCGATGGCATCACCGTCGTTCAGTCCATCGTCGCTGGCGGCGCCGCGGACAAGCAGGGTGACCTGCGCCCCGGAGACCGCATCATGTCGGTCGCCCAGGACACCGAGCCCACCGTCTCGGCAGTCGACATGGACATGGGCGATGTCGTCGGCATGATCCGCGGCAAGAAGGGCACCCGTGTTGTGCTGACCGTCGAGCACGAAGCCGGCGCCAAGCCGGTCGAAATCGCCATTGTGCGCGACAAGATCGACGTCGGCGAGTCTGCAGCGACCATCACCTATGAGGCGCGCAGGGTTGGAGTGAAGACAATCAATGTGGGCATCATCGACCTGCCTTCCTTCTATGGCGACAACAAGCACAGCTCCTATGACGACGTCAAAGTGCTGCTCGAAGAGGCCAACTCAAAGGGTGTCGACGCCTTGGTGCTTGATCTGTCAAACAACGGCGGAGGGCTGCTGGACGATGCGGTCAGCATCTCGGGACTGTTCGTCAACAAGGGCGCCATTGTCGGCACCCGCTCGGCAGACGGCTCGACCGAGATTCTCGAAGACAAGGACGCCGGCAGTCTGTGGGCCGGTCCGACCGTGGTCCTCATCAGCTCCATGAGTGCGTCGGCCTCCGAGATCTTGGCGGGGGCTCTCAAGGACTACGACCGCGCGGTCATCGTTGGCGGCGAGCGCACCTTCGGCAAGGGCACAGTGCAGCAGGTCTCGGGACTGCCCGGCGGCCTTGGTGCGGTCAAGCTGACCATGGGCATGTTCTTCCGCCCGTCGGGTGCCTCGACTCAGCGAGTCGGCGTCACCTCACACATTCAGATTCCGTCGGCCTACGACGCGTTTGACATCAACGAAGCGAACATGGACTACGCGCTCGCTCCCGACAGCCTGCCCGCATTCATGGGCGAGACCGCACAGAACGCCAAAGCCAAGGACCGTTGGACCGTCGTCACCGACGAAACAATCGCCGACTTGGCCGAGTCGTCCAAGACGCGCATCGCCGCGAACGAACTGCTGTCCGAGCTGGCCAAGGAGCTCGCCGAAGAAGACGAAGAAGACGAGGGATCGGTGGTGCTGGGCGACATTCGCAAAGAGGCTGAAGGCCAGCCCGATGCCGATGAGTCCACAGACAAACTGCAGGCCCAGCAAGAAGCGTTTTTGGCCGAAGCGGTCGATATCGCCGCCGATTTGGCGGCCCGCTAGCCCGCCGCCAAGGATGTGCGTGACACGGAGGTGGCCCATCTGCCAAACTCCGGCCCCACCCCGACCCCGGTAGCCCCATGAACAAGCTCGCCCCCCTTCTGATCTCCTTCGCCTTCCTGCTGACTGCCTGCCCCCCTAGCGAAGGCGACGATGAATTCGTCGGCGGCCTGTTCGCATTCGAGACCTACGGGGTCGACGACGGCTGCATCGATGGCGCTCTGAACACCATCTACCTGCCCGAGGGTGCCGGCTCCACCAACCCCTTCGGCGACGAAATCTACCTGCCCGGCGACGGCGAGCTTCCCTACGACGGCAGCATTCCTCTGCAGGCGCCGTTCGAAGACCTGTCCGTCACCTTCACCGGTGACGCCGGCTCGCGCGCATTCACCGGCGGCGAGAACACCCAGGTTGACCTGGACCCCGACACCTACCCCGACTGCAAGATCGACCTCGCCATCAGCGCCGACTGCACGCTCAGCGGCTCCGATTCCGCCGACTGCACAGCAACCTTGGGCATGTCCAACCTCAACGGCGCCGACTGCCCCGTGACCAGCAGCGACCCCTGCACCTTCACCCTCGACATCCGAGGCACGCGCTCCGGCTCGTAGCGCCGGCTCGCTCTGTTCGTGCTCTCACTCGTCCTGGCTCTCACAGCTCCCGCATGGTCGGCAGAGCTTGAGACCGGTGGCGTGGTGGGCGCCAACCTGCACCTGGGTGTGCTGACCTGCGGTGGCAACGTCGGCGACTGCCCCTTCCTCGAGTTCCAGGACTTGGCCGTTGTGGGCGGGCACGTGGGCGGCGAGCCGTCCGAGTCCGTGCGATTCCAGCTCGACGGCCTGTTCCGGCTGCATCAAGGCACCGAGGTCCACAACGTCGAAGACACCGACGATGTGCGCTCGATTCAGCCCTGGAGTGTCGACATCA
>CAYYHT010001019.1:0-2288 GCA_964471355.1 uncultured Enterobacteriaceae bacterium | reverse complement strand
CAAGGGTGTTCTCTCGGTGGTCACCGTGGATCACGGCACGCGGCCGGACTCGAGCCAACACGCCGATTTCGTCGAGCGCAGGGCGGCAGAGCTGGGCTTGGTCTGCGTGCGTGTTGACAGGCAGCTGGGTCCGCAGGCGTCCGAGGTCGCCTGCCGCGTGGCCCGCCTTGAGGCCTTCGATGCGCTTGACGTCGATGTGGTCGCCACGGCCCACCACCGCGACGATCAGGCCGAGACCTTGCTCTTGCAGTTGCTGCGCGGAGCCGGCACCACTGGATTGGGGGCTATGCGATGGCGTTCTGGGACCGTGGTCCGGCCGTTGTTGAACACCAGCCGTGACGACATTCGCGCCTGGATGACCCATCGAGAGCTCGATTGGCTCGAGGACCCCTCAAACTCGGACCCGCGTTTTTTGAGAAATCGAGTGAGGTCAGAGGTGATGCCGTTGCTCGAACGGCTTCGACCTGGTGCATCGGCCACAATGGCCCGCTCGGCTCGAGTTTCCGCGGAGGAGGATGCCTATATTCAAGGGCAGCTCCCAGCACTGCCCGACCCTGCTTCGCCCTTCCCGCTTCAGCTGATTCAGGGCCTGCCCGCAGTGCTCGCCCGGCGGGTGGTGCGCGCGTGGGCGGGGCGTTCGTTGTCAGCGGCCGCGGTTGATGCGGTGCTCGATGCTGTCGCCGCCGGGTTGCCGGTGGGTCGAATCGTGCACATGGTGCGTGGCAGCGAGCAGGGTTAGGCAACGCGCTTCGGTGAGGCATTGAGTGAGCAACATCTCCCGCACGAACGTCTTCTGGTTCATGGTCGTGCTGGTCGTCCTTGCACTGTTCATCATTCCCAAGACGACGGACACAGCCAGCACTGAGCTGGCTTTCCCGGCGTTCATGGAAAAGGTCGAGGCGGGCGAGGTCAGCGAGGTCACGTTCACTGGGCAGACCATCACTGGCACGCTCAAGGACAGCACCGAGTTCACATCCACGGGCCCGGTCATGCATGAATTGACCATCTACAACACGCTGACCGAGTTCGGCGTGGTGCCCAACTACGCCGAAGAAACGGACCAGAGCCTGTGGATCACCGGCCTGTTCACGTTCATCCCGCTGGTCTTCATTCTGATCCTGTTCCTGTGGTTCATGCGCAACATCCAGGGCACCAACGGGCGGGCCATGCAGTTTGGCAAGTCACGGGCCAAGCTTCAGACCGACGGCATGCGGCGTGTGACCTTCGAAGACGTGGCCGGCATCGACGAGTGCAAAGACGAGCTCAACGAAATCATCGAGTTCCTCAAAGACCCTCGCAAGTTCACTCGTCTCGGCGGCCGCATTCCCAAGGGCGTGCTGCTCATGGGCTCGCCGGGCACTGGCAAGACCCTGCTCGCACGAGCCGTCGCTGGCGAAGCCGGGGTTCCGTTCTTCAGCATCTCGGGCTCAGACTTCGTCGAGATGTTCGTCGGCGTGGGCGCAAGCCGTGTGCGCGACTTGTTCGAGCAGTCCAAGAAGCAGGCCCCGTGCATCATCTTTATCGATGAAATCGACGCGGTCGGCCGCCATCGCGGAGCCGGACTCGGCGGTGGCCACGACGAGCGTGAACAGACCCTCAACCAGCTGCTGGTCGAGATGGACGGCTTTGAGGGCAATGAAGGCGTCATCGTCGTCGCTGCGACCAACCGCCCAGATGTGCTCGATCCGGCGCTGCTTCGTCCCGGTCGATTCGACCGCCGCATCACCGTGCCACGGCCCGATGTGCGGGGCCGCAATCAGATTCTCGAAATCCATACGCGCCGAACGCCACTGCATTCGGCGGTCGACCTGATGGTCATCGCCAAGGGCACCCCCGGTTTCTCCGGCGCCGACCTCGAGAACCTCTGCAACGAGGCCGCGCTGCTCGCGGCACGCTTTGACAAAACTCAAGTCGAGCAAGTGGACTTCGAAGCAGCCCGCGAGAAGATCTTCATGGGCCCCGAGCGCCGCTCGATGGTCATGCCCGAGTGGGAAAAGCGCGACACCGCCTACCACGAGGCAGGTCACGCCATCGTTGCGCACTTGCTGCCCGGCTACGACAGCGTGCACAAGGTCACGATCGTTCCTCGAGGACGCGCCCTGGGCGTCACCATGTTCCTTCCAGACGAAGAACGCCTCTCCCAGACCCGCACCAAGCTGCTCAAGCAGATTGCGGTGGCCATGGGCGGTCGCGCAGCCGAAGAGGTCGCGCTGTCCGAGCTGACCAGCGGTGCGGCACAGGACATCAAAGAGGCCACACGGGTCGCTCGGCACATGGTGTGCTCTCTA
>CAYYHT010001018.1:0-2293 GCA_964471355.1 uncultured Enterobacteriaceae bacterium | reverse complement strand
GAAGCTCGCCCCTCCTTGTCGCTATGCAGGCGAACTTCGGACTCAACCCACTAGCTGGTCACTGCGCCAATCGATCCCGCTGACGCACCAACCAGGTCCGCTCTGCTGGGGTCGACGACAGCTCGATGGCCCGATCGTAGGCCGCCGCCGCGGCATCCAGCTGGCCGGTCCGGCGCAGCACATCGGCACGAGCCGCGTGAAAGGGCTGGTAGTCCGCCAGGTCATGCTCCAGCTCGTTGATGAACTGCAGGGCCACCGTCAGCTGACCCGCCAAGGACAACGCCACGGCCCGATTGAGGGCCACGACCGCCGAGGGCACCAAACGCAACAGCGCGTCATAGAGCATGGCGATCTGGGCCCAGTCCGTCTGCGCATCGGACGCACTCTCGGCATGGACCGCGGCAATCGCCGCCTGCACTTGGTAGGGACCCGGTCGCCTCTCTTCGAGTGCCGTCTGGATGAGGGTCAGCCCCTGCTCGATCTGCGCTGCATGCCACAGCGAGCGGTCTTGCTCGTCGAGGCTGATCAAGACCCCGTCGGCGTCGGTGCGGGCGTCGCGGCGACTGTCCTGCAGCAACATCAGCGCCAGCAGACCGCGGACCTCGGGCTCTTCGGGAAGCAGGCGCACCAACACCCGACCCAAACGGATGGCCTCGGAGCACAGCTCGACCCGCACCAGCCGGTCGCCTGAGTGCGCCGAATAGCCCTCGTTGAACACGAGGTACAGGGCCTTCAACACGCCCGTCAGCCGCTCGGAGAGCTCGTCCCGAGGAGGCACGCGGTACGGAATCTTGGCGACCTTGATCTTCTTTTTGGCGCGAACCAGCCGCTGGGCCATCGTGGGAACGGGAACCAGGAATGCCGCCGCGATCTCGGGGGTGGACAGTCCGCCGAGGGTTCGCAGGGTCAGCGCGACCTGCGCATCGACTGCCAGAGCGGGATGACAGCACGTAAAGAACAGCTTCAGCTGCTCGTCGGGAATGTCGCTCTGTTCGGTTTGCTCGGGCATGGCTTCGAGGGTCGCGATGAGGGTGAGTTCAGGGGCGTATTGGGTGCGCGTCGATGAGCGCCGAAGCCTGTCCAAGGCCTTGCGACGAGCGGCCGTTGTCAGCCACGCCGCCGGCCGATTGGGCACGCCGTCGCCCGGCCACCGCTGCAGAGCGGTAGCAATGGCGTCCATCAACGCGTCCTCGGCCAGATGAAAGTCTCCGCCCAGCACTCGAATCAGGTGCGCAAGCACCAACGAGTACTCCGAACGAACGACCTCTTCGATCGCCTGGCGCGTCTCGGTCAGTCCGGTGTGGGGAGGACCATGATGGGACGAACCTCCATCGTCCCAGTGTCGGCCGCAGGACATTTAGCCGCCCACTTCAGCGCGTCATCGAGGTTCTCGACGTCGATCAAGTAGTAGCCGCCAAGGCGCTCTTTGGTCTCGGCGAAGGGTCCGTCGGTGTGCGTCGTGTCGCCGTTGCGATTGCGCACACTGGTCGCGGTCGCGACGGACTCGAGTGCATCGGCACCGACGAGCGCCCCGGCCTCGCGCAGCTGACGGGTGTAGTCGAACCACCGAGGCATCTGGGCCTGTCGTGATTCCGGGGTCTCGTTCGCGGGGTCTGTGTAGATCAGAAGCATGTACTGCACGGTGAACTCCTTGGTGTTCGCCTAGTCGACGGCCGAGCATCGCCGAGATCGACAGCCGCCTGAAAAAAAAGATCGAAAACACAACGGCGTCGATTTGGCAGAGACTCACGCGTCGAGTGAGCAAAACCCAAAGGAGCGCCTATGGATGCCCTGACCGCGAGCCCCGTCTTCCAAGCCTACGTCGCCACCACCGTCGTGCTTGGCTTCAACCTTCTGGTCCTCGCCAACAACACAGCCCTCTCTCGCGCCGCCGCCGGAGAGGCGGTCAATCCAGAAGACACCGCCCTGAACAAGGACGCCAAGGTCGTGTACGAGGACGGCAATGCCAAGACCGAGCGCTACCGACGGGCGCACCGCAATGCACTCGAGAACCTGCCCCTGTTCCTCATCACCGCCCTCGTGCTGTGCTTCACCACGGTCCCGCTGACCATCGCGGGCGCGCTGTTCGGCATCTTCGTCGCAGCTCGCATCGCTCACAGCTTCGCCTACATCTTCGAGAAGCAGCCCTGGCGCACAGCCAGCTTTGCCATCGGTGGCCTGGACCAAGCCGCATTGCTGCTGGTGCTGGCGTACTACACGTTCATGGGCTGAGCTAGATCTTGCCGGTCGCCACCATGGCTTGCGCCACTGCCGCCAGATCGGCTGCTTGGCT
>CAYYHT010001017.1:0-2300 GCA_964471355.1 uncultured Enterobacteriaceae bacterium | reverse complement strand
TTCGTCGATGCCCGCCGAGTCCCCTACCCCGAACAGGACTACCTGCTGCACGTCGACGGCAACCGGGTTCGCGTCGAACACACTGGAAGCAAAGGCCCCCCAGAGCCCGTCGTGCTTGCTGTGGACGGGGAACGAATCTCGACGAGCATCACCACCCTGCCCGAGCTGTCTCTGAATCAGCCGGCCCAGCGCGTCGTCCTCGATCCCGACCGGCACCTAAAGCAGACCAGTCGACTGCACGACAGCTGGCCGACCCGCTACCGCTTGGTGACGTCGGGGGGCATTGGCACCGTCAACCTGTCCGAGGGCTGGATCAGCGCGTCGGGAGTGGCGTGGATTCGCCGCCTGTATGACACCAGAAACACGCTGTGGGCGACGGCGTCGACCGGACGGACCAACTGGGTGGCCACGTCGCTGGGTGTGACTCGGCGGCTCGGGCCCGCCATCGATGGCCTGACACACCGGCACGCCGTGCGAGCGTGGATTCGGCCCGCCGTGCTCAACACCAACTTCGCAGCCAGCGCCGGGATCATCGCGTTGGGCACCGGTGCAAGCTGGACCTACCAACAGAACATCGGTGGGGCCTTCCCGCTTCAGGGCACCTCCGCAAGACTCAGCATCGACGGCGGCTTTGTCCCCGGAACGACCGAGGACTGGGCGGCGCTGCGCGGCTCGGCAACCCAGGTGCTCTCCCCTCACCCCCGCTGGGCACTGGCCCTGCGAGGTTCTGGCGGAATCGCCCAAGGCGACCTCGAGCACCGTTTGCTGTCGCTCGGTGGTCCCGCAGCTCTGCGCTCGCTTCAGCGGGACGACGCCATCGGAAAACGGCTGGGCGCCGGCATTGCGGAGTTGCGTTGGGCGCCCATCCGCGGCGCATCCGTGCCGCTCGGCTTCGGCTGGGCAACCGAGCTACAGCTGACCGCGGGAGCCGAGGCGGGTGCCGTCTTCGGGGGGTTTCACACCGTCAAGGCGGTGGGTCTGACCACCGGCATTGCCGCCGCAGCCGACATGCTCGGGGTCGAGCCACGCATGATGGGAATCACTGCTGCCTGGCCCGTCTGGTCTCGAGGAGTCCCGCAAGACGTGAGCGCGCCCGGCGGCATCGATCCGGCACTGTGGCCAGAGCTGTACCTGCGCTGGACGCAGGAATTTTAGACCGCTAGCGGTTGGACCAGTGCAGCACGAGCGTGGCCATGACCTGCTTGGGACTGCCGTCGTCGAATTCCTTTCTGCCGTCCCAGCGCATGACGCGGTTGCCTCGAGCAATCCAGACCGTGTCGCCCTGAATCGCGAAGACCTCGCCACTGGTGTCCTTTGGCGTGGAGCCGGTGATGGCATCACACATGCCCTCGACTGAGTACCGCGTGCTGTGGGGCAGCAGGCCCTCGCTGGTGTCGATGAGCATGCCGGTCTGAATGGGGTAGCGATGCAGGGCAATGACCTCGCACAGAGGGTCGCCCTCGGCAATCGCGAGCACCTTGGACGTGGGCCGCTGAAGGTCGGGGTAGCCGAACAGGATGTAGGTCCGTCCGCTGGGCACTTTCATGGTCCCGCGCTCACCGGCTTGGTGCAGCACATCGACCACGGGCGAAATCTTCTCGATGATCTCGGGCAGGTCGGTCCAGTCGCCGATGTTGACATCGCCCTCGATTTCATAGGCGGCGCGCTTCCAGCCAAAGCTAGGCAGACCGCCCTCATCGGCCTCTTCGGGAGCCTCGACCTCGGCCGCACCAGAGGTGCTGAGCTTGACCGTGCCCTGGCCCAGACGACCCAAGGAGCCGGTCGGCGCCGGCAGATCAGCCTCGTCGTCTTCGTCCTCTCCCTCGTCGTCCTCTTCGTCCTCGAACTCGGGCTCGATCTCTTCGGTGTAGTGGCGCGGCATGGATACGCCGGGAGCGCCTTCCTTGGCCACTTCACCAGCCAGGTGAGGAAGCTCGGGCAAAATCAGCACGTCCATGGCTGTGGCCACGGCGTCCTCTGAGCCGGGAATGGCGAACACGACCATCGGGCCGATCAAGCCTGCAGTGGCACGCGAGAGCATCGCCGCCGAGCCGATCTCTTGGAAGCTCATGAGCCGAAACAGCTCACCGAATCCGGGAATGTGGCGATCGAACATCGCCTCGCATGACTCGGGGGTCACGTCGTTGCGAGACACGCCGGTGCCACCGGTCAGGATGACCGCGTCGGCGCCCTCGTTCACATAGGCAACCAGCATCTGCTGAATGCTGCCCATGTCGTCGGGGCAGAAATCACGCTGCGCTCCGTGACCGTCGCCCTCTAGACGTTCGACAGCCAGGGCA
>CAYYHT010001016.1:0-2301 GCA_964471355.1 uncultured Enterobacteriaceae bacterium | reverse complement strand
CGCCGATCAAGTTCCTGCCGAACCCGAGCCCAAGCCCGCACCCGAGACCGAGCCCGAACCGGCACCCGAGCCCGTGGGGCTCGACGAAGCCGATGCCAAGACAGACCAAGGCGTCAGCCCGCCCCTGCTCGACGCACCGACAGACGAACTCTACGACCAGTTGCCCGACACCGCATTCACCGACAACTTCAGCGACATCGGCACCGACGGGGGCTCTCCCCGCGCTGGATTCTCGGACGCCATGACCGACATGTTCTCGGACGCTCAAGAGCCGCCCAAGGCGTTCTCGGACGCGATGACCGAGATGGACGAGCCGAGCGACTTTGTCGACGCCACCCACGCCGAACCCGCGGTCGACGATTTTCCCCTCGAGCCCACCAATGACGGCGAGCTCAAGCCAGACGGCGCCGGCGACGACGAGGCCCCCAGCCTGCTGGCCGACGAGCAGCCGACCGCCGATGCGGACTTCACCGACGACGCCACGGAGCTCAGGCCGCCGTCCGAGCGCGCCACCGCCACTCCAAAGGACGCCCTGCAGCCCGTTGCAGGCCCGACGGACTCGACGTGGGAAGAGCAAGCTCCCACCGAAGAGATCGCCCTTCCGAACAAGAAATCGCCCCTGGTTTCCGAGCCAGAGACCGTGCCAAAGCCCGTCTCGGCCAAACAGACGGCCCCCGCCAAACAGACTGCCCCCACCGAGCAGACCCCCAGGAGCCAGCCGGTCAATGCCGCCCCTCCAAGTGGCGGCGGGACCAGCATGGTGCTGCTGGCAGGGGTGTCAGCAGCGTCCTTTGCGGCAGGCGGAATCTGCGTCTTTGTGTTGATGACGCTATTGGGCTGAGCATGTCTCGCTTCTTGCCCATGACTGCCGAAGAGCTCAACGGCCAGCTCGATGTGATCCTCGTGACCGGAGACGCATACGTCGATCACCCAGCATGGGGAATCGGCGCGCTCGGACGGTGGCTCGAGGCACACGGATACTCGGTCGGAATCTTGGCCCAGCCCGACTGGACCGACGTTGAGGAGTTCCGCACCCTGGGACAGCCCAAGCTGTTCTGGGGCGTGACCGCCGGCAACATGGACTCGATGGTCAATCGCTTCACAGCCAGCCGGCGCCTGCGCAGCACCGACGCTTATGCCCCCGGCGGCGCAGTGGGCCTGCGTCCGGACCGGGCAACCGTTGCGTACACAGGTCGCTGCAAACAGGCCTACAAAGGCGTTCCGGTGGTCACGGGAGGCATCGAAGCCAGCCTGCGCAGGCTGGTGCACTACGACTTCTGGCAGGACAAGCTGCGCGGCTCCATCTTGATGGACAGCAAGGCCGACCTGTTGGTGCACGGAATGGGCGAGTACCCCATCCTCGAGATCGCAGCACGGCTCAAGGCTGGCAAGACCATCAAGGAGTGCCGGGACATCTCCGGAACTGCGTGGCTAGCTGGTGCAAAGGATGCCATCCCCGAGGGAGAGGGCACTGTCGCGATCCCGAGCTTGGAGGATTGTCGAACCAATCGAATGCACTTCAATGAGGTGACGCGGGCGATGTACCGCGAATCGAATCCCCATTGCGGACGCGTCATCACTCAGCGCCATGGCACCCGTGTCGTTGTCTGCAATCGTCCCGCCGTGCCCCTGACCACCGAAGACATGGACAAGCTGCATGAGCTTCCGTTCACGTACGAGGCCCATTCCTGCTACCGCAAGCCAATCCCAGCGTTGGCCAGTATTCAGGGCTCGATCACCGTCAACCGCGGGTGTTCGGGCGGCTGTAGCTTCTGTGCGCTGACCATCCACCAAGGCAAGGATGTGACCAGCCGCAGCACCGATAGCGTGCTGCGCGAGCTCAAGTCGATGACCGAGCGCAAGGGCTTCAACGGCATCGTGTCTGACCTGGGCGGTCCGACCGCGAACATGTTCCACATGAAGTGCATGGACGAAGAGGCGAACAAGGTCTGCCGCCGCGTCTCGTGCCTGCATCCCAAGCGCTGCAAGTTCTACGGCACCGACCACAAACCGTACCTGAACCTGTTGCGCAAAGCTCGCACGATGAAGGGCGTGCGGCGGGTCTACGTCAATTCAGGCATTCGCTATGACCTCGCCAGTCTGGACGGCGAGTTCATCGAAGAGCTCGCGACCCACCACGTTCAGGGGCAGCTATCCGTCGCTCCGGAACACGCCGGTGATGCCGCTCTGCAGCAGATGAAGAAGCCGTCCATTCACTACTTCACCGAGTTCATGGAGCGCTTCAAGGCCGCCAACAAGAAGGCGGGCAAAGACCAGTACTTGGTGCCCTATTTCCAGTGT
>CAYYHT010001015.1:0-2313 GCA_964471355.1 uncultured Enterobacteriaceae bacterium | reverse complement strand
GCGGTTTCGCCGATTTCGCCCTCGGCCTCTTCGAATCGGCGCCGCTTATCGCCTGCAGACCATCGGTTTGCGCCTTCCGCGATGAGCTTGGGGACTGCCCCGCTGGACCGGCGGAGCTGTCGATTGTCGTCGCCGAAGCCCGTGGGAAGGGTGTCGAGAAGTTGGAACGTGAGCTTGCGTGCTTCGCGTGACAGATGCCATGCATCAAGTTTCTGGTGAGGGAATTGGGCTGTCTGGTTGGTCGTCATCTTGGACTCCTGGGTTTGCCCGCCCGACGGACGGTTCACTTCACCTCCGGCCGTCCGTCGGGCGGGCAAACCCGGGGAGGCGTGACGGCGAGCCGGTGCCGAAACGTCCTCGGCCTCGTCGACCTGCTCGTCCACGATGAAGGCGCCGGGGGCGGCGGGGGGCACAACCTCGACAAGGTGGAATGTTCCCCGATGTCCCGTCTCGGACAGAGCGAGGCCCGTGGAAGAGGACGTCGACGAGGACGAGGAGGTGCCGGTCAGCACCGGACTCGACCTGTAGGCTCAGAAGCGGCCGACCACCACCAAGCCGCCCGAGCGCGAATGACGATCCGGTGAGCGTGCTGAACACGTCCTCGGCCTCGTCGACCTGCTCGTCCACGATGAAGGCGCCGGGGGCGGCGGGGGGCACAACCTCGACAAGGTGGAATGTTCCCCGATGTCCCGTCTCGGACAGAGCGAGGCCCGTGGAAGAGGACGTCGACGAGGACGAGGAGGTGCCGGTCAGCACCGGACTCGACCTGTAGGCTCAGAAGCGGCCGACCACCGCCAAGCCGCCCGAGCGACCATTCCACTGCGGTACGAAGCCGACACCGTTCTTCTGGCCTTCGTAGCCGTGGTACGCGCGGCTGACGCTGACCGTCTCGACAATCAGGCCGGTCACGAACAACGTGAAGCCCGTGCCGACGACCGAGCCAAAGAACTCGCCATCGGTGGCAGCCACGCCCACTCCTCCCGCCACCATGCCGGCGACGCCAGCTCCAGCGACCGCGATGCCCAGGTGGTTGACGGGCACACCGAGCTTGGACAGGGCAAAGCCCGCCTTGGTGAGGCCGATGGTCGCGATGCCCGCCGAGACGACCGCCACGGCGGCCCCCACACCAAAGACTCCGACCCCGACGAGCATCAGCTCGGTGCAGTCGTCACCGCCTAGGGCACAGAAGACAGCGACCACCGCTCCGACGACGACAAGGCCAACACCAACTCCCGCGATGATGGCCCCGCCGACCACGCCGCTGATGCCGACCACCGACAGGTGGATGCCGGACTCGACGGCGAGCTCAGCGGAGCCACGCTGCGGGTCTGCGACAGATGCCTGCAGCAAGGAGCTGCCCGCAGGCAGGGTGTACCGAGCCTGGGCCAAGGTGTTCATGCCCGACGCAAGACTGGCCTCCGTCAGTGGTGCATGGGCCGAAGCAGGCGTTGCAAACCACAGCGGGGCCAGCAGGGCGAGAGATCGCAACACGGTCATGGAGTCTCCACGACCGCCAGGGTACCTCGATTAGGGCAAGTAGGTCGCCGAGACGTCCAGGCCATCAATGGTGATGAAGCCGTCGTATCCATCGCCGGCATCGCCGACGCCTCCTCCAATCCCAACGGTGATGCCCGAGGCATCTGTGGTGCGGCTGTCCGATGCCAGCTGGATGACGCCGCCGTCACCGCCGTACTCATCGCCCTGCGCATCTCCGGCTGCAGCCAAGAAGCTGGACGTGCCCAATACCAAGTCGCCGCCATCGACGTTGATGCTGCCGCCGTAGCCGCCATAGCCGTCAAAGCCCGCGTTCGCACCAACACCCGACGCGTCCAAGACGCCGTCCAAGCTGATGGGTCCGTAGCTGATGACGCTGATGTTTCCGGCGTCTCCGCCTCCGTAGTCCCCGCTCGCCGCCGCCACCGAGAGCAGCCCTGCATGCTGAACTTCGTGCGGGGCTCCAAGGTAGACGCTGCCACCATAGCCACCGTAGTCCTCGCCCAGGCCACCGGCGGCCCGCACGTCTCCGGTGTTCCAGATCGTGGCTTGGTCGGTCCAGCCGGACCCGTCGGTGTACACGGTCAGGTCGATGGTGCCACCTGATCCGCCGTCGGGTCCGGGGCCTCCATCTGCAATCAGCGCCGTGTCGACCACGATGCCGCCCGCTTGGCCTGCGACCGAGTCGCGACCGTTGTGGCTCAAATAGATGTCTCCGCCAGAGCCGCCATAGCTGCCGCCAGAGCCGTCCCCGCCCGAGACGTCCAGGCTGGTGAAGCCCAACAATGTGACCGGTGAGAGCCAACCACCGGCGCTGTC
>CAYYHT010001014.1:0-2314 GCA_964471355.1 uncultured Enterobacteriaceae bacterium | reverse complement strand
GGACACCCGCTCCGGACGGCAGTCCAAGCGCATGGCCACCGACCTCGATCTCATCGGCAAGCCCGCTGGCGACATCGAAGTCGACCTGTGGTATTCGACCAACCAGACACAAATGGGCGACGGCACCGCCACCCTCATCGTGTTCTGGGAGACGTGGTGCCCGCACTGTCGCCGCGAGGTGCCCAAGCTGCAGGCCACATGGGAGAAGTACGAATCCCAAGGTCTGAACATGGTGGGCGTGACCAAGGTCACCAAGACGTCGACCGACGAAAAGGTCTACGAATTCATCTCTGAGCAGGGTCTGACCTACCCCATCGCCAAAGAGACCGGCGCCATGTCCACGCGTTTTGGCGTGCGCGGCATTCCCGCGGCGGCGGTGGTCAAGAACGGTGAAATCGTGTGGCGTGGCCACCCAGCCAAGATCAGCGACGACATGCTCGGCAAGTGGCTGACGCTCTGAGGCATGGCCGCGGCGGTCGCATCCGGTGAAGGCGCCCCAGAAGGAAGTTTCCTCGGTTGCCCGGGTTTCGTTCCGCGGTGGTAGAGTCCGCCGCGAACTGGAGGAAACTGGCTCATGCGAAATGCGCTTCTATTGCTGGCGGGCTTGCTTGCCGCCACCCCGGCTTGGGCGGCGCCCACCGAACTGAAGGTTCAAGACTCCGGCAGCTTCGTCTATGCGTTGGTCTACAAGGCCGGCATGGCCAGTGCGGTGGCTCATGACCACATTGTTCACGCGCCAAAGCTCGCTGGCAGCGCGGTCTATGACGCCGACAACCCCTCGGGCAGCTCCATCAACGTCACCATCAATGTCATGGACCTGATCACAGACACCGAAGAGCTGCGCAACAAGGTGGGCCTGAACACCGAGCTGTCTGATGGACAGCGCGACGAAATCCTCGGGCACATTCGTGCGAAGTACCAGCTGTACGCCGAGAAGTACACGACCATCAGCTTCAAGTCGACCAGCGTCAGCGGCACCGCCGACAAGCTCCAGGTGACCGGCGACTTCACGTTGCGCGGGGTCACCAAGTCCATCACCGTGCCCTTGGCCATCTCCGACAAAGGTGACGGCGTCCTGGCACGCGGCAAGTTCAGAATCCTGCAGAGCGACTATGGCTACGACCCCTTCAGCGCGCTGTTTGGCGCCCTGAAGGTCACCGACCATGTCGACATCGTTCTCAAAGTCAATCTTCAGCCCTAGCCGAGGTCCCCATGCGCATCATCTCCACATTGTTGGTCGGCTCGCTGATGGTCAGCTCTGGCTGCGTCGCCCACTCCATCAAGGAACAGAAAGTTCGATCCGCCATGGACGAGCTCTGGGTCGAGAAGAACCTCGACAACATCGAGGCCTACTACACCGCCGAGGCCGCCGAAGAGGTCGAGCAGTTCATGCGCGAGAGTCTCGCGGTATGGCCCGATCCCAAGGTCGAGATCAACACCATCGCCATTGACGCCGAGACGCTTGTCGTCGAATGGACAGTCACCGGAAAGCACCGCGACCTGGGCAAAGAAGTCACCCTTCGCGGTGTGAACATCGCGACGATCGATGGGTTCAAGGTGTCGTCCGAGCGACGATACTTCGATAATCTCGCGGTCATGGACCAGCTCGGCTACCGCATCATCCCGCCGGGAATGAAGGTCGAGGGCGAAGACAGCGCGCCCAAGATCCTGCTCGGCGAGGAGGATGAAGAGGACTCCGAGAAAGAGGTCCCTGACGCGCCAGTTCCCGAAGAGCCCGATGCTGAAGACGGCGTTGACGAGGGCGCTGACCCGGCCGACAAAGCTGCCGAGGAAGCCCCCGCCCCAGCTCCCTGAGCCAGTGCCAGACTCAACGAGCGCATGCCCTTAGCGGCGTCGGCGCAGCAGCAGAAGTCCAATGGCCCACACGGGCCATGATGCTGGCGCGCCGCCAGCTGAACAGCCACAGTTCTCATCTTCGGGTTCGGGCCGCCAGTCGGTGTCGCACATGTTGTCGTTGTGGTCGGCGTCGAGGTAGTCCGGAGCGCCGTCGCAGTCGCTGTCCTCGGTGGACTCGTTGCTGTCGAGCAGGCCGTCTCCATCGGAGTCAGGATCGAGGAAGTTCGGGATGCCGTCGCCGTCGGTGTCGGTCGTGCCTTCGACTGAGGTGGGAATGCCGTCGCCGTCGTCGTCGTCGTCCAGCGTGTTGGGAGTGCCGTCAGTATCGGTATCTTCGCCGGGCTCTCCCTCGGCGCCGTCGGTCACCCCGTCGTCGTCGCTGTCCGGGTCGTCGGGGTAGGGTCCGTTGTCCGCGTCCTCGTCGGTGTTCGGCAGTCCAACGATGTCGACGTCACCG